>CATPBF010000121.1 GCA_955652585.1 Candidatus Dormiibacterota bacterium
GGAATGCTCTCCTGCACCGGCCGGACGGGCCGGGCAAGGTCCTCAAGCTCACCATCCGGCCGGTGCAGGAGAGCATTCCCATCTACCTGGCCGTGCTCGGCCCCAAGAACGTAGCGCTGGCGGGCGAGATCGCGGACGGCTGGCTGCCGGTGTTCTTCTCGCCAGAGAATGTATCCAAGCTGCGGGTGCCGCTCGAGGAAGGCGCGGCTCGTTCCGGCCGCTCGCTCGACCATTTCCGAATCTGCCCCCAGGTCAACGTGCTGATCAGCGACGACGTCGCGAGCGCGCGCGACGCTATGCGTCCCGTGCTCGCCCTATACGTCGGGGGCATGGGCTCGCGCGAGCAGAACTTCTACAACCGCCTCGTCTCGTCGTATGGGTTCGAGGACGCAGCGCGCGAGGTGCAGGACCTTTATCTCAGCGGCCAGAAGGCGGCCGCGATGGAGGCTCTCCCGGACCAGCTCATCGACATGACCACCATTGCCGGACCCAAGGACCGCGCCCGTGAACGGCTGCGGGCATTCCGCGACGCCGGAGTGGAAACCCTTATCGTCTCGCCGATGACATTCGATCCTGAGGAGCGCCAGCAGCAACTGCGCTTGGTCGCAGAGCTAAACGACCAGTAGGCTAACCCGCTCTCGTCCGTTCTGGAATGTACTTGCCACTATGGAAAGTATGTGCTAGGGTGGCAGAAGCATGGACCACCCGCCGACACCTCTAGAAGCTCGGGCCGCGCTCGCCGAAGCAGACAGTCAAGCGGCGCGGGTGCGCCGAGCCGACCACCAGTTCCGATGGATCCTGCTGATCCTCGTCGCCACGTACCTGGTGGCCGCAGGAATCGTCAGCGCGACTTCGCGCCCGGGCCCGAGCTATGGGTGGCTGGTTCTCTTGGTGCTCGTTACGGGTGGCGTCGTCGGAATTGGATTGCTCGTCTGGTGGATCCGTGCCTACAGCCGCACGGGCGTCCTGTGGTTCACAGTTGCCGCTGCCGCGTTCACGTGGTGGAACGCGATCGTCTGCGGGATCAGCGTCCTGACCGGATGGTGGGGGCCACACCAACCCAACTATCACTTTGGTGTCAGCGCGCTGGTGGGCGTGATCCCGCTGATCGTCGCGGCCTGGCTGATCGGGCGGCGTTGAGCCATCCGCGCCACGAGCTGGACGACCTCCTGGCCCATCAGGTTCGCTTCTCGATCGTGGCTCTGCTGGCAGCCGCCAGCAGGGTCGAGTTCAGCTTTGTCAGGGATCACGTCGAGGTGTCCGACTCGATGCTCTCCAAACAGGTTAGCGCTCTCGAGCAGGCCGGCTACATCAAGGTCCACAAGGGCTTCGTGGGAAAGTGGCCCAGGACGTGGCTGTCGATCACAAAGGATGGCAGGCGAACGTTCGAACGCCACCTGGCGGCCCTGCGGGAAATCGCCGGCGCCGATGGAGTGGGGAGCGCGGCCCGGCAGCGTTAGCCTGTACTGGTGGCGCCCAGCACCCAAGACGTGACCAACCAGCCGCCACCGCTCGTCAACTACAACCTCTTCGAATCCGACCTGCCCTTGCGCGAATCGCTCGAGCGCGAAGGCGCCTGGTGGGCGCATCACATGGTCCACGAGCTCGGCCAGCTCGCCGGCACCGAGGAGGCGATCGCCTGGGGTTTCCAGGCCAACTCCAACCCGCCGCAACTTCATACGCACGACCGCTTCGGCCATCGCATAGACGAGGTCGAGTTCCATCCCGCGTGGCACCGTCTGATGGAGGTCGCGATTGGCCACGGGCTCCACGCCCTGCCCTGGCGCGAGCCACGACCAGGCGCGCATGCCGCCCGCGCGGCCGCGTTCTACGTGTGGTCTCAGGTGGAGGGCGGGCACGGCTGCCCGGTCTCGATGACCTATGCATCGATCCCCGCCTTGCGTAAACAGCCCGAGCTTGCCGCGCGCTGGGAGCCGCTCATCACCACCCTCGATTACGACCCGGGATTGCGGCCGCTTGCGGGCAAGCGCGGCGCGCTGATCGGGATGGCGATGACGGAGAAGCAGGGCGGCTCGGACGTACGCGCCAACACGACACGAGCTGTTCCCACAGGTGCCGCCGGCGAGCATCTGCTCACCGGCCACAAATGGTTCTGCTCGGCGCCGATGTGCGATGCGTTCCTGGTCCTCGCGCAGGCACCGGGCGGGCTTTCGTGCTTCCTGCTCCCGCGCGTCCTAGACGACGGTGCCCGCAACGGTTTCCATATCCAGCGCCTGAAGGACAAGCTCGGCAACCGCTCCAACGCATCCGCCGAGATCGAGCTCGATGGCGCGTGTGCGGTGATGGTCGGGGAGGAGGGAAGAGGAGTCCGGACGATCATCGAAATGGTCAACCACACGCGCCTCGACTGCGTCATCGGCTCGGCGGCGCTGATGCGCCAGGCGGTGGCGCAGGCGACCCATCACACCGCCCACCGCAGCGCCTTCGGCCGATTGTTGAGCGAGCAGCCGCTGATGGTGAACGTCCTCGCCGACCTCGCGGTGGAGTCGGAGGCGACCACAGTGCTGATGATGCGATTGGCCGGCGCGTTCGACCGCGTCAGCGAACCTGGGGAGGCAGCGTTCAAGCGCCTGGCTCTTGCGGTCGCGAAGTACTGGACGACCAAGCGTGCGATCGCCGTCGTGGCGGAGGCGCTCGAATGTCATGGGGGCAACGGCTACGTCGAGGAATCGATCATGCCGCGGCTTTATCGTGAGGCGCCGCTCAACTCCATCTGGGAGGGATCGGGAAACGTCAACGCCCTCGATGTGCTGCGCGCGATGAAACGCGAGCCGGAGGCGATGACGGCATTCGTGGATGAGGTCGAAGAAGCTCGCGGATCGGACCCGAGGCTGGACGATGCTGTCGACGAGATCAAACGGCAACTGTCAGACCCGACGGACGCAGAGACCCGGGCGCGGAGGATCGTGGAGCTGATGGCCGTCGCCCTGGAGGCATCCCTGCTGGTCCGTCACGGCGATCCTGCGGTCGCTGAGGCTTTCTGCGCATCACGTCTCGACTCCAACGGGGGCCGATCGTTCGGCACCCTGCCGCCGAGCTCGGAGCTCGCGGGGATCGTGCGGCGTCACCAGCCGCAGATCTAACTTAGGGTCGTGAGGGCCGAGCTCGAGGAGATCGCGGACGTCTGGCGAAAATCGCCGGTCTCGGCCATTTCCCCGCAAGAGATCCTGCTCGTCACGGACTTCGACGGGACCCTTGCGGACATAGGTCCTGATCCCGCCCAGACCGTCGCGGTGGCCGATGCGCTGGATGCCCTGCGGCGCCTTTCGCTGGTGCTCAAGCAAGTGGTGGTCCTCAGCAGCCGCACCAGCGGCGAGCTGTCGCGGCTGGTACCCGTCCCCGGCGTACGGCTGATCGGCGACAGCGGGCTACCGGCCCCGAATCCTGAGGAGAAGCGGGCGCTGGACCGATTCGATGCCGAGGCCGCACAACTCTTGCGCTCCGTCCCGGGCGCGCGGATCGAGGTCAAGCCGGCCAGCTCCACGGTTCACCTGCGCGCCGCGCAGATCACCGGCGAGGAGGCGATGGCGCTTCTTCGCCCGCTGCTCAAGGCGACCGGTCTTTCCGGCGCCCAGGGCCGCAGGGTGATCGAGGTCCACACGCCCTTTGCCGGCAAGGGCACGGCGCTCGCTTCGCTCCTGGACGAAATCGAACCTGACGGTGTCATCAGCATGGGCGACGACGAAAACGACCGCGCGGCCTTCGAGGTGCTCAGCGCTCGCCCCATTCCTCATATGTGCATCGGCGTGAGCTCGCCCGAGGTGCCGGCCAACCTCTTCGCGCGCTGCGATCTCGTGCTCGACGGTCCGCGCCACGCGCCGGCGTTCCTGCGGATGCTGGCGGACTGGGCGGCGGAGCGAGCCTAGGCTTCTCTCCCCGCGTGAGCGGGCGTCGCCACCAGGTCCCGAATGTCCTGCACCTGCCTGCTGATCCACCGCGTGATGTCGTTCGCGCGCACGACCTCGCGCGCGCCATCGTTCAATCGCCGTCGCTCTTCCAGGCCCATAGTGAGCCCTGCATACAACGCCGCCGCCGTGGCCTCCACGTCGAACGGATTGATCGACAGCACATGCGCCTGCAGCTCTTCATGGGCGCCGGCATTCTCCGAAAGCACGATCACGCCGTTCGTGGCATTGACCAGCGCGCCTTCTTTGACCACGAGGTTGAGCCCGTCATAGACGGGATTGACCAGCAGCACGTCGAAGTTCTTGAGCGACGCGACCGCCTTGCGCTCGCTCTCGCCGATCTCCAGACGGACGGGAGTCCAGGTCTCGGTGCCGAAGTCGCTGTTGATGCGGCCCACCGTCTGCCGGATCTGCCGGAGGTAGCGGCTGTACACGGCAACGTCCTGACGAGACGGCTGCAGGAACGCATAGAACTCGACCTCGCCCCGCAGCTCGGGGTGATAGCGGAGGAGCTTGTCATAGGCGATGAATCCCCGAACGATGTTCTTGGACGGATCCGTCCGGTCGATGCGCGCAATCAACCGCGGTGGGCGCCATGACGCCAGGTCGCGCTCCTGTCGCTTGACGCCTCGCGATGCTGCAAGCCGCGACGTCGTCCCGACATCTATTGAGATCGGGTAATGACGCGCGTAGACGACGCGGCCGCCATAAAAGACCGCTCGCTCCCGCTCGTCGACCTGGAGGCCTGCGTTCTCCTCGCACGTGAGGAGGAAATTGCGCACGTCGAGGCTCGACTGGAAGCCGACGATGTCGCATCCGAGCAGGCCGTCGAGGATCGCGTCGCGCATGGCCTTGGGGAGCACCTTCCAGTACTGCGGCGTCGGCCACGGCACATGCACGAAGTGCTGCAGCATCGCCCCCGGCAAGGCCTTTCGTACCAACCCCGGGACCAGGTACAGCTGGTAATCGTGGACGAGAACCAGTGGCCGCCTTGGCGCCTTGCGCGCGACCTCTACCACCTTCGCGGCTACCAGCCGGTTGACCTCGACGTACCCCTCCGCCCACGCCTGGTGGATGCGGTCGTCGATGATCGGTTCGTTGCCGAGGTCCCAGAGGTAGTGCTGGATGAACCACAGCACCGGGTTCGCGAACACCCCGTAGTACATCTCGTACTGCTCCTTCGTCGGCATCGCGTAGTGCAGCTGCCCGGTGGAGTTCAGCAGTGGGACAGTGACCGTCGCGTCGTGGCTGGTGGCCAGCTGCCGCTCGTCCTCGTTGCGGGCGACTGCGACCCAATCCGCCTCGGTCGCCTCGGCCAGGGTTAGCAACGCGGTGATGACGCCGCCGGCACCGCGCTTGAATCCTCCTTCCGGCTTGGGTTCGCGAGGGGCGCGATTGCAGACGACAATCGGCGAGCAGTCGGGCAAGGTGTGGGCCACGTAGGCGCGCATGGACGAGCCGGGACTCCCTCTGTCGACGGATGCAGGCGCGTCCCGCGCGATGCGCACTACGCCTATCGGAGCTGCACCTTGACTACGAGTGCCGAGCGATCGATCGGCAGCTCGCGCACTCGGATCCCGGTCGCCCGCGCAAGGGCGTTGGCGAGTGCGGCCGGGCCGGGGATGGCGGGTGGTTCGCCCACCCCTTTGGCCCCCAGCGGTCCGCCGGGAGAAGGGACCTCGATGAGGCGCACATCGATGTCGGGCATCTGGTCGGCCGTCGGCACCTCATAGTCGAGGAAGCTGCCCGTGCGCAACTGTCCTTCGCTGTCATAGGCGAGCTGCTCGCCGAGCGCCCGCCCGAGCCCCTGAGTGGCGCCCCCGTGGATCTGTGCCTCCACCTCCGGAGGGTTGATAGCCCGCCCCACGTCCTGGATGGCTGCGAACGCGGTGAGCTGGAACGCTCCGGTCTCGGGGTCGGTTTTGACGCGCGCGATCTGGACGGTGAACTGCGGCGAAGCGGTCAGCACAGCGGACCGGCCGCTGGCCTGGATCGGCTTGTGCCGGCCCATGAACTCGGTGCTGAGGGTCACGAGCCGTGTGATCTCCACGAATCGATCGGGCACGCCGCGGACCGCCACGCGGCCGTCGACGATCTCGAGGTCCTCGGGGCCGGCTTCCAGCTCTTCGGTTGCGATCTCGAGCAACTGCCGCCGCGCCTCGAGCGCGGCCTCTCGCACTGCGCCTCCGATGCTGTACGTGGTCTGGCTGCCCGCGGCGATTGGTCCGAACGGCGCCATGCCTGTTTCGCCGGTCTCGATCCTGACCCGGTCAGTCGACGTACCAAAAGCTTCTGCTGCGATCATGGCGAGCCCGGTCGTGGCGCCACTGACATCAGGTGTCCCGATGAGGACCGACAGCGTCCCGTCCGGTTCGACGCGGCATCCGGCCGCGGCCGGCGTGCGCGCGCCGCCCCACGATCCGATCGCGACGCCGACGCCCTCGCCTGGTCCGCAGGGCGCCGTGTACATCGGGTGCCGGCGCGCCTCTTCGAGAACTTCGAACATGGCGATTCGCGGCCACGGCTCGCCCTGCGCGTCCGCATCCCCTTCTTTCGACGCGTTGAGCAGCCGCAGCTCGATCGGGTCCATACCAAGCGTCAACGCCAGCTCGTCCATGGCCGACTCGAGTGCGAAGTAGGCCTGGGGAGCACCTGGAGCCCGATACGCGTCCACCGGCGTTTTGTTGGTCGCGACCTCGTAACCCGTGAGCTCGAAGTTGGGGATTCGATACGTCCCGCCCAGGAACGAACCGGTGATGCCGGCGTGCCAACCGCTGCCGGCGCCGTTGTCGTAGTGGTATCTGGCCCGCAGGGCCACCAGCTTTCCGTCCCGCTTGGCCCCAAGCTCGACGTCGAAAACCGCCGCTGGCGCCGGGTGGGCGACCGTGAACTCCTGCTGCCGGCTGAGCGCCAGCCGGAGCGTTCGGCCTGTGCGCCGCGCGAGCAGAGCCAGGAGCGCTTCGAGCAGAGAAACCTTGCCGCCGAAGCCGCCACCCACCGGCATGGAAACGACATGGACCTTTTGCGCCGGCACGTCGAGGAGCTTGGAGATCTCCTCCCGCACCTGGAACGGTCCTTGCGTCGGCGCCCAGATCGTCATCCCGCCGTCGGGCTCGGGGCGCGCGATCGACACGTGCGGCTCCATCGGCGAGTGGTGGACCCCGGCCAGGCGATAGGTCTGTTTCACGATCACGTCTGCGCCCGCCAGCGCCGGCCCGACATGACCGCGCTTGAGGCTCGCCACCGCCGAAACGTTCGGCGGCCGGCGCGCCGGTTCGGACTCAGACTTGGTCGCCGCCCCGTGGATCGCCGCGTCCTCCTCAGACGCTTCCTCCCCGGCTTCGAGCACGGCCGCGGTGCCTTCTTTCATGGCGGATTCGGCGTCGACGCTGGCCGGCATGGACTCGAGGTCGACTTCGATCAGGGCCGCCGCGTCCGCACCCGCCGCCTCGCTCACGGCGATGACCGCCGCCACCGGCTGGCCCGTGTAGAACACGCGGTCGACCGCCAATGGCTGCTCCGGCCCGGAGGCACCGGCCAGCACCAGGTCAGCCCCCGTGAACACCGCGAACACTCCTGGCGCCGATCTCGCGGCGCCGGTCTCGATGCTGCGGATGCGGGCGCTTGCCAGATGGCTCAGCACCAGCTGGACGTGAAGCAGGCCGGCCACCTCGATATCGGCTGTGAACCGGGTTGCCCCGGTCACCTTTTCGCTGCCCTCCAGCCTCCGCCTGCCCAGCCCGACCATACTCACCGGCCGATCATGCCACGCTCGGGGAGCCGGGCACGGGGGGCCAGGCTGCGCGAAGCCCTCTGGAGCTTGACCGCAGAGGGGTCCAGGCCCCAAGATGACCATGGAGTAAGCGGTGCCATCGCGAGATGGCGAAATCCATTGCCGGCGCACTCTCGCCCCGGACCTCCGGGAAGAGGGCGATGGATGTCGAGGATGGCACCGGAGCTTAGCGCCTTCCTCGGCTTTGTTTCCTGAGGAGGTTGTATGACTGGAAGCTCCAAGTTGCGTTCCCTCGCCGCCGCGTTGGGAGCATTGTCTGTAGTCGCCGCATGTGGCGGCGGCGGAGGTGGGTCGTCCGAGACCCTCGCCGCGGACCAGACGTTTCGCTTCGGCTTGAGCAACGACGTTACTAGCCTGGATCCCGCGCACGTGAGTTCGGCCGTCGACATCACGTTCCTCAATGAGGTGTTCACAGGGCTCTATCGCTTTGACAACAACCTCAAGATCCAGCCCGATGGCGCCAGCGCTCTGCCCACCATCTCGGCCGATGGGCTGACATGGACGTTCGCACTTCGCCACGACGTGGTCTTTTCCAACGGAGACAAGGTCACATCCGCCGACTGGGTCTACAGCTGGACCCGGACGCTTCGGCTGAACGACGCGTACGCCAGCAACCTCGAGGCGCTCAAGGGTGCCAGCGATGTTGAGAACGGCAAGGCGACCACCATTTCCGGTCTGAGCGCGCCAGACGCTTACACGCTCAAGGCGCAGCTCAACGCGCCGGCCGGCTACTGGCTGACCCAGCTCGCGATGCCCACGGCCGCCGAGGTCCTGGACCAGAAGGCGATCGCCGCCGGTGGCGGTGACGACCACTGGACCGAGAACGTCTCGTCCTACATCGGCAGCGGCCCGTGGAAGATGACCGCTCGCATCCCCAAGCAGTCGATGGACTTCGCCCCCGTCAAGAACTGGTGGGGCGGCGACACCGGCAAGCTGACCGGGGTTCACGTCGATATCGGCATCGACGATGTCTCCCGCGTTAAGAAGTTCGAGTCCGGCGGCTACGAAGTCGTTGGCATGGCCAACAACGGACCCGGGCCGGACGACGTGCTTCGCTACAAGAACGACCCGACCAAGAGCAAGCTGCTCACCGTCTTCCCAGGCGCTCGCAGCACGGCCCTCGGGTTCAACTTCGTCAGGGGTCCGTTCGCATCCAAGCCAGGGGCTACCCCGGGCAGCGACACGACCAACCCCAACGACCCTGGCCTCGATGGGCGCAGGGCGTTCTCGATGGCAATCGACCGCGCGCAGCTGACCGACATTGCTTGCGCGCACTCCATCACCTGCCAGCCTGCGACCGGCGGTCCGATCAGCAAGGGTCTGCAGGGATACCTCGGCGATGGCGCCGACCCGTACTCGAAGTTCGATGCCACCGCTGCCATGGCCCTCTACAAGAAGTGGGACCCGACAGGCAGCAAGGTCAAGGGCCTCGAGATCCGCTACAACTCCAACGCCGGCAACGACAAGGTCTACCAGAACGTGCAGGCGCAGTTGAAGCAGAACCTCGGAATCGACGTCAAGCTCGCTCCGTCTGACTTCCCAACCCTGCAGCGCGACCGCCAGCAGAAGCTCCCGATCGTCGGGCGCGAGAGCTGGGGCGCGGACTACGACCATCCCCAGGATTGGTTCGACAACCTGTTCACCTGCGCCCAGGCCCCGATCGGCCGCGGCAATGACCAGGCCTACTGCAACCCGGCGATGGACACGATCGTGACCGCCGCCGACGCCAAGCCGCTTGCCCAGGCGGTCCCCGACTACATCGCAGCTCAGAAGTTGATGGTCAACGACGTGGTTTGGGCGACCATGTTCTACGGCACCCAGAGCTACATGATCCAGAGCTACGTCCGTGGTTCTGGCTACAACTCGCTCTACGACTACAACTGGGAGGGGATCCGGCTCCTCTCGCACTAAACCGCCGGTTTTGAGTTCAAAAAAGGGGGTTCCGCAATTTGTGCGGACCCCCCTTCTGCTGTATCGTTGGCCAGGAGGGATGTGAGCCGAGGAACCCTCGTATACGCGGCGCAGCGACTTGTGCTGATCACGTTCACCGCGATCGTGGTGTCCTCCATCGTGTTCATCGGCATCCACCAGCTCCCGGGCAACGCGATCGCGCGAGAGCGCCGGATCAATCCGGCCACCGAACAAGCCCTCCTGCACCACTACCACCTCGACCTGCCCTGGCCTCAGCAGTACGCGCTATGGCTCCAGGGCCTCTCGCACGGCGACCTCGGCGAGTCCCTCGTCAACGAGGGAACCCAGATCACTCCGCTGCTCCTTCGTGAGGCGAAAACGAGCGTCACGCTCGGCCTGGCCGCGGTCCTGGTGACGGTGGTGATCGGCATGTCGCTGGGGGTCCTGGCAGCGATCAGGCAGAACACATGGGTCGACTATGTGGCGTCGACCGCGGCCGTGGTCGGCTACAGCGTGCCCAGCTTCGTGTGGGCCTTCCTGCTCATCATCCTCACGGTCACCGGCTTCTATGCCTGGAGCGGGGGACAGATCTACGAAGACATCGGCTGGGGCAAGATCCAGCAGATCCCTGTCCCGGCGCTGGCGCTCGGGCTGCCCTACGCCGCCATCGTCGCCCGGTTGACCAGGGCCAGCATGCTCGAGACGATTCGCCAGGACTACGTGCGCACGGCCTGGGCGAAGGGCTTGAGCGCCAGGGTCGTCATCCTGCGCCATGCGCTGCGGAATGCCCTCATCCCGGTCGCCACCATCCTCGGTCCCCTGGTTACGGGCATCATCACCGGGTCGGTGGTGATCGAGTTCCTGTTCGGCATCCCAGGGCTGGGGCAAGAGTTCGTCACGAGCATCCTTAGCCGTGACTACAACATCGTGATCGGCGTTTTCACGTTCTACGCGATCCTCATAGGATTGGCGAACCTGACCGTCGACCTGCTTTACCCGGTTCTGGACCCGCGGATACGTTATTGATGGTGACGGAGTAATTAGATGGCTACAGTCCCGAGCACAATTGAACTCCCAGAAGAGATTCAAATCGTTGCGGCCGATGAGCTCCCAGAGCAGGTCACCCTGTGGCAGGACGCTTGGCGCCGGCTGACCCGGAACCGTATGGCGGTGATCGGGCTCGTGATCATCGGGGTCTTTTTCACG
Source organism: Candidatus Dormiibacterota bacterium (assembly GCA_955652585.1). GTDB lineage: Bacteria > Chloroflexota > Dormibacteria > Dormibacterales > Dormibacteraceae > UBA10449. The sequence continues at coordinate 10,837 of CATPBF010000121.1, forward strand.
ACGGCGATCGTCTCTTTCTTCTGGACCCCGTATCCGACCTGGAAGCAAGCGCTGGGGCCGACCTACCAGACCCCAACGCTGATGCACCCGCTCGGCCTTGACGACTACGGCCGTGACATCTTGAGCCGGGTCATGGGGGGCGCAGCGATCGCCCTCGGGGTGGGCGTCGGCGCGAGCATGCTCGCCTCGACGATCGGGATCGTTCTCGGCCTGCTGGCGGGCTTCTACCGCGGCAAGATCGACGTGGGCATCTCACTGCTGATCAACATCTCTTACGGCGTGCCCGACCTCCTCATCGCGTTGATCCTGGTGGTTCTGATCGGGCGCGGCATCCAGAACATCATCCTGGCGATCTCGGTAACCGCCTGGTTGGGGATGGCTCGACTGGTTCGCGGGCAAACCCTGGCCCTCCGTGAGCGTGAGTTTGTGGAGGCCGCGCGCTCCATCGGGACGAAGAACCTCAAGATCCTGACCCGTCACATCCTTCCGAACGCGCTCGGCCCGATCGTCGTCCAGGCCACCTACCTGGTGCCGGCCGCGATCATTTTCGAAGCCTTTCTGAGCCTGCTCGGGCTGGGCATCCCGCCGCCCGCACCCAGCTGGGGCCGCATGGCCAGTGAGGGCTACAAGGCGCTCCAGATCGCGCCGCACATCGTGCTCATGCCGAGCCTGGCCCTGTCCCTCACCGTGCTCGCTTTCAACTGGGTCGGTGACGGGCTGCGCGACGCGATCGACCCGAGGATGCGTCGATAGCCGGCCCGCTACTCGAAGTCAAGAACCTCACGACAGAGTTCGGCACCGCCGCCGGACGTGTCC
>CATPBF010000122.1 GCA_955652585.1 Candidatus Dormiibacterota bacterium
ATTCGCCCTCCGCGCTGTTGAGCAGCGCCAGTTCGCTGCGGTCCGAGAAGCGCGTGATGCGCGTGGCCAGCACGCGCACCCAGAACTCTCCCTGCAAAAGCTCGGTGCGGGTCACACCCACACCGAACAGGCTGCAGCTCGTTCCGAGGGCCTCGAAATGGTGAGCTTCGACGGCGGGGCTATGACGCATAGGTCGATGTCACCGGCGGGACGTCGCCCTGCCTGACGCCCGGCGTGATCGTGACCCCGCCGACCGCCCCACCCTGCTGTGACGCGAGCACAGTGGGCTGGAGGGGCGCGGACGGATTCTTGAGATGAGCATTCACGTACAGCGCTGAAGCTACGGTCGTGCCCACCGTGAGCACGGTTGCCCCCAACTTCAGCAGGAACGGGCGCATTGAACCCTGAAGAGACGCTAAAGCGCCGCGACCGGCGCTTTCAGGAAAGGAATCCGATCGAACGACGCGCCGAGGATCTGGTTCGAGTCCGCGCCGAGGTGTCCGCCCAGGATCTCCTGGTACACGGATCGGAAGTCGACCGCGAACCTGAGATTGCCGGTCGAGTCGAGGCTGGTCAGGCTCGGCTCCGCGCCGTAGAGCCCGCCCTTGACGGGGTCGCCAATGAGCAGCAGCGGCGCCGCGGCCCCATGGTCGGTGCCGCCGCTCGCGTTCTCCTTGGGGCGCCGGCCGAACTCCGACCAGGTCGCGATGAGCACCTTGTCGGCCTTCCCGTGAGCTGCGAGGTCCTTGTAGAACGCGCTCACCGCCGAGTCCAGGTAACCCATCAGGTCGTCGTGGCGGTTGAGCTCGGTGTAGTGAGTATCGAAACCGCCCAGGGTGACGTGCAGGAGCTTGACCCCGGTGCCGGTGACGATGAGCTCCGCGGCCAGCTGCAGGGCGGCCGCGAGCTGGTTCTTCGACGAATAGACGAGCTGGACCTTGTCTGTGTAGTCCGCCATCGGCTGATAGCCGGCCGACGACGTGCGGAGGGTGGCGATGGTGTCGTTCGCGGTGGCGATCGCGGTGTCGAAAAGCGCCCCGTAGATGCCTGGAGTGCCCTTGTACAGCGCGCCGACAGCGGCCTCGACCTCCGACCCGCCGGTGAACCCGAACGTCTTCTGGTTCTGGATCACCGTCATCGTCGCCTGCAGGTCGCGCAGCGCGCCGGGCACGTCGGTGGTCCCGCAGGCGCAGCCGGTGAGCGGGTGGCCGTTGGAGTCGTAGGCCTTGGCGAGGGGGCGGCCGAGCCAGCCGTCGACCTGGCGGCGCGTAGGATCGCCCGTCTCCCAGATGCGGATCGACTCGAAGTGCGAAAAGGTCGGATTGGGGTAGCCGACGCCCTGCACCATGGCGACCTTGCCTTGGTCCCACAGGCTTTTGATCCCGCCCAGGTTGTGGTTGAGGCCGAAGTCCTTGGTCAGCGGCAGCGCCTGCGAAACCATCGGGCCCGCCAGCTTGGGACGGAGATCGTGCAGCGTCGGGTCAGTGAGGGGAACCAGCGTGCGCAGTCCATCGTTGCCGCCCGCGAGCTGGATCATCACCAGCACGTTGTCGTTCGCCATACCGTTCTGCTTGGCCGCGAAGACCGCGCGCGCGAAGGCATCGGGGACGGCGGCATAGCCCGCGGCCAACCCGGCCGCGCCGGCGCCGAACACCAGGCCGGCTTTCAGGAAGTCGCGCCGCTTGAGCTGGTTGATTCCGATCTCTGTGTTCATGTCACGTGCACCTACTTGAGCTGAAATTCCGGGGACGCCAGGGTGACGAACCATCGCGTCCGCTCATCGGGCGCCTGGTTCAAGAGCTTTGCGGTCTGAGGGCCGACGACCCCGTCGAGATGGATTTGGGCCGCGTCGGTCGCGGACGGGAGCGAACCCTTGGTCTGAGCGAGGGCGAGGGTGACGAAGTTGACCCGCTCGACGACCGTGTTGGAAGAGATCCACGCCGCGTTGTTCGGCCACCCGTTGACATCGGGCGGATCGAACAGGCTCTGACCCATTCCCGAACCCGCCGCCACGACCAGCTTCGAGAGACTGGTCGCGCCCAGCGCCCGAGCGCCATGGACCATGAACTCGATCGGCGACTTCAACATGGCGCGATAGCTCGCGTCGGCCGTGAACTCCGGGCTCGTGAAGACCGCACGCATGAGCGTTTTCATGTCGTACCGGCTGCGCCGGAATGTGTCTCCGAGCCTCGCGACGTACGAGGGCGATGGCGAGCTGGTGACGAAGTGCTGGGCGACCTTCGCCGCGATGAAGGACGCGGTTGCTTTCTGCGCCAGGATGGCGTCGAGCACGCCCTGGGTGTCGAGAAGACCTGTGTGGCCGAGGTAGGTGACCGGTCCCTTGTACGCTCGCCTCGGGTTGAAGATCCCCAAACGCTGGGCGTTGTAGACGGGCAGCTTCTGTGTGACCATCTTGGCCTTGTCGACCGTGACCGTAGCGATCGAGTCGGGCGGTGGCTGCTGCCAGCCCGCCAGGGCCTTGGCGCTCTGCCTGACGTCCTCTTCGCTGTAATTGCCGGCGCCCATCGTGAAGAGCTCCATCAGCTCCCTCGAGTAGTTCTCGTTCGGGCTCTGTCCGGTCGAGGTCGCGAGGTCGAGGTAGCGAAGCATCGCCGGGTCGGTGGTGACGTCCATGAGCATCGACCGGAGGTTGGTCATGCCCATGCGCCGCCACGTGAGGTTCTGCCAGTACATGAATGTGTTGTTGCCGGTCTTGCGGTAGTCGCTGGTGAAATGCCCGTGCCAGAAGAGGGTCATGCGCTCGGCGAACGGCGTGGGCGTGGTGAGCATGTGGCTGACCCACCACTGCTGGAGCTCGGGAACGCCGAATCGGCCGCCGGGCGTGGCAGCCGAGGCCAACACCGGCGGTTCCGCGGGCTTGGTCTCGAGCAGCCGGTCGACCGTTTTGCTGTATCCGTCCGAAAGAGCGGCATCCAGCTGGGCCTGGGTGTAGCCAAAGCTCGTTCGCCGCAGGAGCTGCATCACGCGCGCCGATTCGCGGCCCAGGGGCGAGACCCAATCAGTGCCCGAGGCGGCGCTGGAATGGGAGAGGTTCTGGATCGTGCCGCCCAACAGGCGGACTGCACCGACGCCGACGCCGGTCGCCACGGCGGTGGCGAGGGCCTGGCGGCGGGTGATTCCTTTGCGAACCGGAGGTGCTGCGTCGGCGACCGGATCGGGAGCCCTAAGTGCCATGACCCAATTCAATCCTGTGCGGGTCGGTCTGGCATCAACCAGATGTGAAGAATTCGTAAGCACGGAGGAAGAGCAAGTGGATAACGAAGCCGCCAACGCCCCCCGATGCCAGGACCGCAAGGGCACTTACGAGGCCTGGTACGTGACGGTCTCCGACCCCGCAGCGCGCCACGGCTTCTGGCTCCGCTACACCACGTTCAACCCAGCGTCAGAGGGGGGCGTCGAAGAGCACTCCGCACTCTGGGCGTTCGCGTTCGATCGAGACCACCCCGAAATGAACTGGGGCGGCAAGGTCACCTATCCGCTCCACGCGCTGCGGACATCCTCCCGACCGTTCGGATTGCGTCTCGAGGGCGCCGCGTTGGATCGCGACGGCTGCTCGGGGCAGATACATACCGAGCGCGGCAGCGCGAATTGGGACCTGAGGTGGGAGTCGCGCGAGCCCCCGTTTCCATATCTGCGCCCGCGCTGGCAGGCGCTGTCGTCGGTCGCGAACATCGGCGCGCACCCGGCGCTCAGCGTTTCCGGGACCATCGAGGTGAACGGTCGGGCGTACCGGCTGGCCGCCGCCAATGGAGGCCAGCAGCACACGTGGGGCTCAAGTCACGCGCTGGCTTGGAACTGGGGTTTTGGTTCGGGAGCGGACTTCTGGTTGGCCGGCTCGACCTTGCGAGTGCGGTCTCGCATTGGCCGCGCCCTCACCGGGACCGCCGTCGGTGCGCAGGCTGCCGGGCATCGCTTCCTTTTCAATGGTCCGGTTCAGGTCCTGCGCACGCGAGGACCGATATCACCCGACGGTTGGAAGGCTACCGCCCAGCTTGGCGAGCGGAGTCTCCATGTAAACGTGACGCCGCGACGCGCAGATTTGATCGGGGTCACTTATGCCGATCCGCGCGGAGGTTCGCGGTTCTGCTACCACTCAGAGGTGGCCGACCTCGATCTCCTCCTGACCCGCGGATCAGAAACGCTCGCCCACGTCAACCGGCCGGCCTCGGCCGCCTTCGAGTACGCGTCGGAGACTCCGCTGGCCGGCGTACCTTTGATCGTCTAGCTGAGCTCGGCCGCGAGGTGCCGCGCGCTGCGCGCGGCCAGCGCCATGATCGTGATCTGCGGGTTCACATAGGTCGAGCCGGGCAGGATGCTCGCGTCCGTGATCACCAGCCCCGCCACGTCGTGCGCGCGTCCGAATTCGTCGACCACCGACGACCGTGCGTCCTTGCCTATGCGGCAGGTTCCCATGGGATGGTAGGCCGAGAGCTTGAGGTCGGCCGCGGTCCACTTGCCGTCCGTGATCCAGCTCAGCTCTTCGCGCTTGTGGACCGCCGGCAAACCCGGCAGCAGTGTGTGCACCTCCTGCGCTCCGGCCGCCAGATAGATCTCGGATGTGAGCCGTATCCCCTCGAGGGTCTTGCGCAGATCATCCGCGCTCAGGTTGTACGTGATGAGCAGGCCTCCACCGGGCGTCGCGCGCACGCGGCCTGTGCCGCTGTCCGAAATGATCAAGCCCGCGGCCGCGGTCTGGCGGTAGCGGGCGAGGAAGTCCTTCAGGTCACTCCCCTTGCCGCCGACCCCACCGGCGCTGTAGCCAACGCCCGGCGGCGGATACGTCGCCTCGACCAGGATGCCGTCGCGTAGCTTCTCGTCCACGTAGTAGCTCTGCATCACGCCCTTCCAGGCGTTCAGATCGTGGTCGAAGACCCCGAGCACGCCGCAGCCCGGATGGATGCGAAGGTTCCGCCCGACCTGCCGGCTGGAGTTGGCGAGGCCCTGCCTCTGGAGCATCGCAGGCGTATAGACGGCGCCCGCGGCGAGGATGACGCGCTGCGCGCGCACCTCGAATCGAGCATCGCGCTGGACCGCGCCGGTCTCAGGGTCGACGATCGAGCCCCGCACGCCAACGGCGCGCCCGCCCTCGATGACGATGCCGTCAACCCGACAGCCGCTCATGATCCGCGCGCCGGCGCGCACCGCGAGCGGCAGGTAGGTGACGTGCATGCCGAGCTTGGCGTCGAGCGGACAGCCAAACGCGCAAACGCCGGAACCGTGGCAACCATGCGCGTTGCGCCGGATAGGCCCGCCGCTGTAGCCGAGCTCGCGACGCCCCCTGTCCATGACCTCGCCGTTGGTCCCCATGATGTCGGCGCCGACCGCCGCGACGCTCAAGGTTTCCTCGACGTCTTCGAACAGCGTCTCGAGGTCGTCGCGATTCATGCCCCACGCATCGAGCACGAAGTCGGGCGTGCGAAAACAGGTGCCCGAGTTGATCAGCGTCGACCCGCCCACGCCGCGCCCGATCGGCAGCGAGATGGTGGGCACGCCGATGGTGAAGGTCAAGCCGTTGCCGCGATAGAACCGCCGCAGGCGCTCCGGCGGCGCGCCCGTGAAATCGCGCCGGTCGAAATGCTCGCCCTCTTCCAGGACGATCACCTTGAGGCCCGCCTCGGCCAGCTCCTTGGCGGCCACCGCGCCGCCCGCGCCGCTGCCCACGACTACCACGTCCGCGGTTTCGTAGAAGCCGTGGTCAGGTTGCATGACCTGCAGCTCGACCACGCCCGGGTCGCGCTCGACTTTCTTATACGGCTGTCCGTCGTAGCCGATGAGCGGCTTGATGCGGTCGTCGGAGCAGAAGAACATGAGGATCAGCGCCTTGAGCGCGATGAGCGTTTCGCGGCGCTGGCGGATCTTCGATTTTTCGCAGTCGATCAGGTAAGCCTCGCGCGCTGCCGGTCCCAGCAGCCGGAACGGCCGCGCGTGCCGGCTGGCGATGGACGAGAGATTGAAGGCGGTCAGCATCAGGTTGACGGTGCGGCGCGTTCCGGGCGCGCATCGGTCGAGGTACGAGTCGAGCTGGCCGGCAACGTTCACATCGCTCGCGCCAGGCTCGAGCGCGCCGCCATGGGGCAGGATGGAATCCGCCAGCGCACCCAGAGTCGCCCGCCGGGCGGCGGTCAAGGACATGCCGTGCGATTATGGCCTCATCGCTAGCGCGCGCTTACGTCTGCTGCTCCGGATCTGGACGGTGATCTTCTTGCTGGGC
>CATPBF010000123.1 GCA_955652585.1 Candidatus Dormiibacterota bacterium
CCTCGGGCACGTCTCGATCTACGAGCAGCTGCGGCGGCACGACGGGGATGGCGCCGCCGCCGCGATGCAAGAACACATCAGGGGCACGTGGTTGCTCCGGAAGCTCAAACGACCCTGATTGGGGTGCAACGCGCAAGGGTGTTCCAACCGAACGAGTGGAGCGGAAGCCGAAAACAAGGCGCCTGACCCGCCCAACGTTGATCAGCTGGACTCGTTGATGAGCCGCATCGTCTGATCGAAGCGCTTCAAGTTCTTCTAAGTTAGCAACTTGAAGCTTCAACTTCGAGAAATTGGGGTCAGGAGGAAGTCGATGAACCTGGTCATCCTTGGAGCCACCGGCCGCACGCGTCGGCTCGTGGTCGAGCAGGCGCTCGGCGCCGGCCACACCGTGACAGCGCTCGTCCGTTCGCCGGAGAAGCTGACGATTCGTAACTCTAGCCTTCGCGTGATCGCCGGCGAAGGGACAGACTCCGGCGACGTGGCGCGGGCATTGGAAGGTGCCGACGCCGTAATCAGTACTCTCGGCGGCACTGGATCGGTGATCGCCGACTCAACTCGGGCGATACTCGAAGCTGCGCACAGAACGGGAGTTGATCGCGTCGTCGTTCTGTCGTCCTTTTTCGTCGAGCGTGATCGGCTGGGCGCGGTGTCTCGGCTGCTCACCGGCATCGCGGCGGGCTCGAAGATCAGAGACAAGAGTGCCGGCGAGCAGCTCGTCCGGCAGAGCGACCTCGATTGGACCATCGTCTACGCAAGCCAGCTCACCGACGGACCCGCCACCGGTTTTGTGGAGGTACCACTCGAGGGGACGAAGCGTCGGATTTGGGACAGGATCTCGCGAGCGGACGTGGCCGCGTGGCTGGTCCAGGCCGCAACCAGTCCTCAATACAGCCGCCGCAGCGTCGGGATCACCGGCGAAACACGGACGTAAGCAGACGTGTCAACCCCGGCGCGTCGGGGCCGACGCCCACCATTGAGGTAATCCAGACAGACAAGGGCTTAGAGGTCAAAGCGAACCCCACCACAGCCGCCGATCCGTAATTGGGCTACAGACAACTATAGGGTGTCAGATAAGGTGTCAAATAGGGTGTCAACCGACTGGTCGACGCCACTGCAAGCACACTGAAAAGCGCGATTTGGATTCAAAAATCTGGTGGACCCGAGGGGATTCGAACCCCTGACCTTCTGACTGCCAGTCAGACGCGCTCCCAACTGCGCCACGGGCCCACGCCGCAGGAAGTGATGATACCCCGCACTTCCAAGCCGACTTTTCGCTCTCGCTACCATCTTTCCGAGCTTCCACATATATGAAGACGCGCGCGATCGATACGGCCGACCTCAAGGGCGGTGGCTTCGCCGCCCTTCCCGATGGCGACGGCCCGCACCCGGGCGTGGTCGTCATCCATGAGGCTTATGGCCTCAACGACAACATCAAGGACATCACGCGCCGCTTCGCCGACAGCGGCTACGCGGCGCTCGCCGTCGACCTGTTCGCTGACCGGAATCGGGCGATCTGCATGGCCCGCTACATGACCGGAATGCTGATCGGCTCGGTGGACCGCGCCGGTATCAGCGACCTAAAAGCAACCCTGAGCTATCTGGCCGCCATGCCCGAGGTCGATCCGCTCCGCATCGGCGCCATCGGCTTCTGCATGGGCGGCGGGTTCGCAGTCGCGTGGGCCTGCACCGACGATCGGCTCAAAGCGATCGCGCCCTTCTACGCCGCAAACCCGAGGCCGATCGACGTAGTCGAACGAATGTGTCCGGTTGTGGGTTCGTACCCCGAGAAGGACTTCACCGCCGGCGCCGGCCGCGCCCTTGACCAGGCCCTCGACAAGTACGCGATCGACCACGACATCAAGATCTATCCCGGCGCCAATCATTCCTTCTTCAACGCTCAAGGCCGCGCGTACAACAAGCCCGCCGCTGATGATTCCTGGGAACGGGTGATGGGCTTCTTCGGAAAGCACTTGATGACCGGCACGTAGCGGTCATGCATGTGCTCGTCACTGGTGGAACGGGAGCCCTGGGCCGCCAGGTCGTGAAGCGCCTTATCGACGCTGGTCATCGTGCACGAATCCTCAGCCGCCGACCTGCCGAAAGCGAACCCGCCGCACGTGGCGAGTGGGTGCAGGGCGACCTCGTCACCGGCGCCGGACTCGAGCTGGCAGTCAAGGACATCGACGCTGTCGTCCACGCGGCATCCGACGCCTTGTCGCCGCGTAAGTACAAGGCCACCGACGTATTGGGCACTCGGCGCCTGCTCGCGATGGCGCGCGAGGCCGGCGTGCGCCACATGGTTTATGTCTCGATCGTCGGGATGGAGGGCGTGCCCTATCCGTACTACAAGAGCAAGCTCGCGGCCGAGGAAGTGATGCGCGAGAATATCGTCCCCTGGTCGATCCTGCGCGCGACCCAGTTCCACACCCTGATGGACATATTCCTTGACGCCATGAGCAAACTTCCCGGCCTCGCGACGGTGCCGTTCAGGTGGCAGTTCCAACCGGTCGACACGACCGACGTTGCTGAGCGATTGGTGCAGGTCGTCACCGCCGAACCCGCGGGGACGCTTCCGGACTTCGGCGGTCCGGAGGTGAGGGATTTCAAGAGCCTGGCCACTTCGTGGCTCAAGGTTCGCAAGCCCAACAAGCGACTCATCAATCTGTGGCTCCCCTTCAAGTTCAGCCACGCCTGGGCCGACGGACGACTTCTCTGTCCCGACCATCGGGACGGCACCATCACATTCGAGCAATATCTGGCTCGGAGATATCCCGCACAGGCATGAAGAAACTCGTCGACCGTTTCGGCCGCACCGGATTCGCTGCCCTGAGCAGCGTGATCTGGCTCGTGCCGATTGCGGCCTGGGCCGGATCCGCCGACCTCTCGCCGATCGACAAGACCGCCACCCCGGCCATCGCTCTCACCATCGGCGTTTTGATGCTGGCCGTCTGGCTCGTACTGGTCGCCAGCCTTCGCCGTTTTCCCGTCACGCCGCGACAGCGGCGCTTCGACCTCGCGCAGATGTCGCCATCTGAAAAGCGCTGGACCCTCGCGTGCATCGCATTCGCACTTGGGCTCATCGCCTGGCTCAACGGAGCGGCGACCGTGGATTGGGGCCCGCTCGGCTCCGCGATCGGAGCCGGCAAGGTCGGTCCGATTCTGCTCGCCGTGGGTCTGGCGATCTTCGTCATCGTGATGCCGACCGGCATCTGGTTCAGCTGGCGCAAGGAGACAATCGCCTACCGCCGGCGTGCGACACCCTGATGGGGATCGCCTACCGGCTCATGTACGCGGTCGGCTTCACGCCGTGGGACGGCCCCGTTCCCGTCCCGCTGAAAGACATGATCGAAGGTCCAAACGCCCTACCGGCGGGGCGTGCGCTCGACCTCGGCTGCGGCAAGGGGACCAAGTCCGTCTACATGGCCACTCACGGCTGGGATGTCGCCGGGGTCGACTTCGTGCCGCGAGCGCTGAAGGAAGCGCGGCGTCGGGCCGAGGCGTCAGGCGTGAAAATCGACTTTCACCAGGGCGACGTCACCAAACTTGCCGACCTCGGCCTCACCCCCGGCTACTCGTTTTTGTTCGACTTCGGCTGCTACCACGGGCTGAAACGCGAGCAGCGAACCAGCTACGCGGAAGGCGTCACAGCGCTTGCCGCGCCCGGCGCAACCCTGCTCATGATGGCGTTCACCAAGGCGTTGCCACCGGTTCCCTCCGGCGTCAGCGAATCCGAGTTGCGCGAGCGCTTTGGGGCCTGGGACCTGGCCTGGTCAAAATCGAACGAGCAGGCCGGCACCCCCGCGATGATCCGGGCCGCCGCCTCGTGGTTCTGCCTTAGGAAGCGCTGACGGAAGCAGGCAGAAACCCCAACCCTCCTGGAATAGTTGCTTGCGCAAGCAAGTACCAGTGATCAAGAGCGGCCGGCGCCGCCTTCAAATCACAACAGGAGGACCAGATGGTCAGATACGAGATCGACAAAGCGCATACCCACGTTGGCTTCACCGCCAAGCACCTCGCGGTTTCAACCGTGCGCGGGCAGTTCAACACGTTCGAGGGCTACTTCGAAGGGCCCGAGGACGACGTCACCAAGACCACGGGCGAAGTCAAGATCGACGTCGCCAGCATCGACACCCGGACCGAGATGCGCGACAACCACCTCCGCTCCGCCGACTTCTTCGAGGCGGAGAAGTACCCCCACATCACCTTCAAGCTCACCCGCGTCGAGCCTGTCGACAGCGAGTCATTCAAGGTCCACGGCGACCTCACCATCAAGAGCACGACCAAGCCGATCGTACTGAACGCGACGCTCGAGGGCCGCGTACCGGACCCGATGAGCGGCGGCAAGGAGCGGCTCGGCATGAGCGCCAAGGGGCAGCTCAACCGGATGGACTACGGCCTCAACTGGGACGGCCTTGCGGGCGCCATTCCCATGGCCAGCCACACCATCAAGCTCGAGATCGAAGCCGAGATCGTCGTCAAGGCAGCAGAGCTCGCGCAAGCCTGAGGTTGATCGAGCGACGGGCGCCAGGCCAGGCCCCGTCCTCACCTCCAGTTAGAAGTAGATGGCCCTGACAGCAGCGCCTACCATAGGCGCCGTGAAACCAACGCGATCCTCCAACGTGGAGCAGATGTGGGAGGGACTGGCTCGAGTCCACTCCTCGACGACGGCCGCCCTCGAGCACGACATGGTGCCCGAAGCAGGCATGGCGCTCGCCTGGTACGAGGTGCTCCTCAATCTTTCCCGCTCGCCCGGCGGGATGATGAGGTACCAGGACCTCGCGCGCGTGGCGGGCATCACGAACAGCGGGGCCTCGCGGCGCCTGGAGCAGATGACCAAGGCCGGCCTCATCGAGCGCCGATCCTGTCCGACCGATCGCCGCGGAGTATTCGCCCACATCACGACCAAAGGCATAGCCGCGTTCAAGACCGCCCACAAGGTCTTTCTGAACAGCCTCGAGCGCAACCTCGGGACGAGCTTGAAACCGGGCGACGCCGAGCTGATCAGCGCCGCGCTGTCGAAACTCCCCTAGGCGGACTCCGCCTTCTTCGCGAGGTTGCTGAGCAGGGTTCCGAACTCTTTCGAGACCTGAGGCCCCAGCATCCCGCCGAGGATCGGACCCAATGGCCCCTTCACCTCGACGTACTGGCCGATCTTCGTCTCGCCGCCCACCGGTTCGATGCGGCAGTTGAAGCGGAACATGGTCAACGGCACGACGCTCGTCTCCAGCGCGAAGCTACGACCCGACACGACGTCGACCAGGCGCATCTTGTGGTGTTGGCCCGCGCGCGTGTTCATGACTCCCGTGGTTCCAGACGCAAAGCCGCCCTGCCAGTCCATCGTCGACACATTGGGATTCCAATCACCCCACGTCGACATGTCCGACCAGATCTTCCAGACCTTGTCCGGCGATGCCGTGCTTGCCACCGATGTCCCGTATTCAGCCATGTGCCCTCCTCTAGTGCTTGCTGGTGGCGAGATTAGACCTCAGCGACAGACAGCGGACGCACGATGACGACCGGCGCCTTCTCTCGCGTCCAGTTGAGAAACACGATCACCGCCAGCAACAGTGCGGTCCCGAGAAGCTGCAGCGGGTACAGCGGCTGATGGAAGCCCCATGGATAAGGAGCCGACGCGATCAGCGTCGCCGCCACCGGATAGGCCATCTCGGCGATGGTCGCCAGCGAGGCCGGCGTCTTCGATAGCGCGCGATAGTACAGCAGCAGCGCAAGCAGGCCGGGCACGATGGCGATCGCGAGCAGGTTGGGCACGAGGTCGCTAAGGCGGTAGTGGCCGAAGCCGCCCAGGCCGCTCTGCACCAGCACGATGATGACCAGCACGGGCAGAGCCAGGGTGAAGCGCAGCGCGGTCATGCTCCAGAACGAGATCGACCCGAGCGCAAACCGGCCGAGCACCGTGCCACTCGCCCACAATGCGGCCGCGCCGAGCGCTAGCAGCCCCACCTCCAGCCGTCCGTTTTGGAGCGCCGAGACCGGCGACAGCGGATGGTCGGCGAACAGGACCACGTAGACCGCCGCGATTCCCACCGTGGCCGCGGGCCAGAACCACGGACGCCGGCGCTCGCCGAGCACGATCCACGCCAGCGCGATCGCGATCAATGGTTGGGTCTGCTGGAGCACGAACGTCTCCGCGAACAGCCCATGCTGAGCCGCGATCGAGAAGGACGCCGTGAACAGGATTGTCGCCAGCGCCTGCGCGCCCGCCGCGATGATGCCGACCGCGAGCCAGCCCCGGCGGCCGAGCTTGCTGAGCTCGCCGCGACCACGGATGAGCACCGGCAGCAAGAACAGCGTGACCAGGGCGTCTTCGGCGACGACGATCTGGGTCGCGCTGAGGTGCTGGACCAACTGGTTGCGGAAGTACGCGTCGGTGGCCCACAGGGTGGCAGCGACCGCCACGAACACCACCGCATAACGGTCGATCAACTTGTCCATCGACCTAGTTCAACAGCCCCTCACCCGCAATCCTTCCGTGGCCAGGAAAACGCCCGGGCTCAGTGCCCGGGCCTCAATTGTGCGATTTCGCCGGTGTCATCCTCCGGGACGGCGGCCTCCAGCTGCACCTCGGCGTGCTGAAGCACGTAGATCTGCTCCGGCCGGTCATGCCCTTCCAGACGCCGATTGCCAACGCTCAGCAGCTGCATGTCCGGCCGCAGGATGTCCGCCACGATCGAGTAGGTGGTCTCCGAGACCAGGATCTGGTTGCCGACCGCGCGGCGCCTCAGCTTCGCGCAGCGGTTGACTGCGGGTGAGCGGTAGTCGCGGTCCTGGGCATCGGCCTCGCCGGTCAGAATCGCCATGCGGACGGCGAGCGGGATCCTATCGGCCCAGCGCTCGGACATGAGCCCGGTCTGGGCCTCCAGCGCCGCCACCAACGCGTCGGTCGGGCGACTGAAGACAGCGAAGAAGCTGTCGCCTTCGCCCCGCTCCTTCAGCACGACTCCGTGGTTGGCCTCGATCGCGGCGGTCAGCAGCTGGTCGTGGCGCCTCATGGCCCCGTACATCTGCGCCCGGTTGTGCAGCCAGAGCTGCGTCGACTCGACGACATCGGTCATCAGGAAGGTCACCACCCCATCGGGAAGCCCGTCTGGCTCCTCGCGCAAAGCGTGGGTCGACTGGGCGAGCACGGACCCGGCGACGAAGCCGTTGGTCAGGTTGATGTTGGCTGCGGTCGCAAGGTAGTCGTCGACGCTCTTGACGCGCCGGAAGAAGTGCACGTTGTACGAGGGCAAGAAGCTCCAGCTCGAAAAGTCGTCAGCGGCCTCGGGCTCGCGGCAGATGTCCGGGGCCGCCGCCAACAGCCGGCCGAGCTTGGTCGCTGCCAGCCCGTCGAGGCTGAGCTCCCGGGCGGCATCTTCACTCGTGAATCGCTGCATGGCCTGGTCGGCGTCCACGACGAGCCGGATGGCAGAAACGAAGTTGTCGGTGTCGGTATTCGTGCCGCGGCACCTGTGCAGCCGGTCGGTGCTGAGGCTGAGCGCGAAGTCTCCGTTGGTTTCACCCTCGAACTTGAACATGCCGGTGACCGTTTCGAAGCTTTCTTCGACCGCGAACTCGCGCGTCGCGCGCTGGTAGATCTCGCCAAGGGCCGGCCAGCGCGCGTTGGCCGTGAAATGATCCGCCACCAGCTGCTCGTACAGCCATGCCGAGTCGGCGAGCGCAAGGTCGATGCTCAGGGCCGTCTGCAAGAACGAGACCAGCGTGCGATAGAGCTCGTGGACGAACGCAGTCGGGCCGATCTCGGCGACCTTGATCTCCCGATCGAGCCCAAGACCTGGGTCGGGCTTGGGAGAGCCGGCTGAGTATGCGAACGCCTCGACGACCACAAACTCGCCGTGGTTGCGAAGCTTGACCCGGGTCTGGGAGACACGCTGTCCCGGCCCGGCGACGTCCGGGTTGTCCGCCACGTGGACGAGGCCGCCCGCGCCCCAGGCCTGCTGGATGGGCACGCGCAGCTCGGCGATCATGGCGTTGAAGCGCTGGATAAAGGCCAGGGCCTCCTTGCCACGATCCGTGTCATACCGGTCCTCACGGACGGCCCGCAGGTCGTCCTCCCAAAGGGCCGTGACCGCGCCGCGCAAACCGACGACACCTGGCTGCATTGCGGGTGCAAAGGTTAGCCCCCGGCGCGGCACATCTCCCGTAATAATGGCGTCAAAAATTGCGTCATATACCCAGCCCGCCGATCACCCTGCTTCGGCAGTACGATGTTGCGCACGTATCGGTCGCCAGGGCCGGTTCCCTGGCGTTATGGGAGGCTGTGGGCATGGCTGAAGTCAGAACTGCTACTGCTGCGCCGCCGGCGATCGCGAATCCCGCCGCGTTAGGACTGGGAGGATTTGCTCTCACCACCTTTCTTCTCAGCGCGCACAACGCCATGGGCGCGGGCACGGAGCCGCTACTGCCGTTCTTCGGCTACGCGATCTTCTATGGGGGGTTGGCCCAGTTCGCAGCCGGAATGTGGGAATTCAAGGCCGGCAACACGTTCGGAGCCACGGCGTTTTCCACCTACGGTGCCTTCTGGATGGGCCTCGCCGCGTGGGTGGTGCTCGTTCTTTGGGGCAAGGTCCCGGGGACCGATGTGACGGTTTCCCTCGGCTGGATCGCGCTCGCCTTCGCGATCTTCAACACCTACATGCTGCTGTGGAGCACCCGGCTCAACATGTCCGTTTTCCTTGTGTTTCTCACGCTCGAGATCACATTCATCCTGCTGTTCATAGGCAATTTCAGCGGCAACAAAGCCGGCACAGGTCTGGTCGCGCTTGGCGGCTGGATGGGCATCATCACAGCCCTCGTGGCCTGGTACGCATCCGCGGCGGTGGTCGCCAACAGCATGCGTGCAAAGCCGATCCTTCCCGTTGGCAACCCGATCTGGTCGTAACGCAAGGCAGGTTCACGCGCAGGATTGGAGGCCGACCTGGCCGGATGCATCATGGCGCCATCAGAGTTACGGAGGTCTAACGATGAGTGAAGTCCAGGTCTCAGAGGCCGAGATAGCGGTTCACTGGCGGGAGGAGGAGTACTTCTATCCGCCGCCGCGATTCATCGGTCAGGCCAACGCGAACGACCCCGCCATCTTCGAGCGGTTCGCCGAGAAGAACTTCCCCGAGTGCTTCAAGGAATACGCCGACCTCTTGACCTGGGACAAGTACTGGCACACCACGCTTGACACGAGCAACGCACCGTTCTGGAAGTGGTTCGTCGGTGGGAAGCTCAACGCCTCGTACAACTGCGTCGACCGGCATCTAGCCAAATACCGGAACAAAGGGGCTCTCATCTGGGTGCCCGAGCCGGAGGCCGAGGCCACTCAGGTCATCACCTACCAGGAGCTGTACAAGCGCGTCAACGAGTTCGCCGCACTGCTAAGGGACTTCTGCGGGCTCAAGGCGGGTGACCGAGTTACCTTCCACATGCCGATGGTCCCGGAGCTGCCGATCGCCATGCTCGCCTGTGCCCGTCTCGGTGTCATCCATAACCAGGTGTTCGGAGGTTTCAGCGGCGCAGCCTGCGGCGGCCGGATCGCGGACTCGGGCAGCGAAATCCTGGTCACAATGGACGGCTACTACCGCAACGGCGACCTGCTCGACCACAAGGTCAAGGCGGAGGAGGCCATCGAGGCCGCCAAGAACGAGGGTCAGAAGGTCGAAAAGGTCCTCGTCTGGCGGCGCCACCCCGGTAAGTACTCATCCAAGACCGAGATGGTGAAAGGCCGCGACTTTTTCGTCGACGAACTCCTGGTCGACTACAAAGGCAAGATCGTCGAACCGGTGTCGATGCCGGCCGAGGCTCCGCTCTTCCTCATGTACACCAGCGGCACCACGGCCAAGCCCAAGGGTTGCCAGCACAGCACCGGCGGCTACCTGTCGTATGTGGCGGGAACCTCAAAGTACTACCAGGACATCCATCCCGAGGACACCTACTGGTGCTTCGCCGACATCGGCTGGATCACAGGCCACTCGTACATCGTCTATGGACCGCTGGCGCTGGCGGCCACCAGCGTCATGTATGAGGGCGTGCCGACCTACCCGGACCCCGGCCGGCCCTGGAGGATCGCCGAGCGGCTGGGCGTCAACATCTTCCACACCGCCCCCACAACCATCCGAACGCTCCGCAAGCTCGGTCCCGATGAGCCCAAGAAGTACGACTACCACTTCAAGCACATGACCACGGTTGGCGAGCCGATCGAGCCTGAAGTCTGGCGCTGGTATTTCCACTCGGTCGGGAAGGACGAGGCGGCCATCGTCGATACCTGGTGGCAGACCGAAAACGGCGGCTTCCTGTGCAGCACAATGCCCGCCCTGCAGCCGATGAAGCCCGGAAGCTGCGGCCCGGGCGTCCTGGGCATCTTCCCGGAGATTCTCGACGAGCACGGCAAGCCGATTCCCAAGGGCAGCTCGAAAGCCGGCAACATCACGATCCGCAATCCCTGGCCAGGCATCTTCCAGACCATCTATGGCGACCCGGACAGATTCGTGTCCACGTACTACGCGAAATACAACAAGAAGAAGGACAGCAAGGACTGGCACGATTGGCCCTACTTCGCGGGCGACGGGGCTCTGCAGGCGGAGGACGGGTACTTCCGGATCCTTGGCAGAGTCGACGACGTCATCAATGTGTCCGGCCACCGGCTGGGCACCAAGGAGCTCGAATCCGCGAGCCTCACAGTCGAGGAGATCGCCGAAGCCGCCGCGGTACCGGTGGTCGATGACTTGCGAGGCCGGGCCGTGGAGATCTATGTCGCGCTGAAGCCGGGTCATAAGCCGAGCAAGCAGATTGAGGAGAAGGTCTCCGCCGCGATCGAGCGCTTGATCGGCAAGATCGCCCGGCCGAAGAACGTCTGGATCGTCCCGGATATGCCCAAGACCCGCTCGGGCAAGATCATGCGCCGCGTCATCGCCGGCATTTCCAACTTCACCAGCCCGGGGGACATCACCACGCTCGCCAATCCCGAGATAGTGGCCACCATCAAACATCACGTCGAGTCGGAAAAAGTGAAGCGCGGCGAGACCCCGCGCGAGCTGTCAGCCAAGGAGCTCGAGGAGATCAAGTCCTTCGGACAGGCCGAGTAACTGACCAGGGAGGGCGAGCCTGGCTCGCCCTCCCCACTTACGTGGCCGAAATCTCCCGGTAGAGAGACTTGGTCTCGGCCGACGGCGCCACGCCCAGCTCCGACTGAAGCAGGTCACGGCACTGGTTGTAGACGCGGACGGCCTCCGCGCGATCCCCGCCGGCGGCGAGCACGCGCATGAGCCGGCGGTAGCCTGACTCGCGATAAGGCTCTAGCCGAACGGCCTCGCGGGCGTGGGTCAGCGCCAGTACGAGCTCGTTGTTCGCGATGAGCGCGTCGACGCGGCAGTCGAGGGCTCGGACCAGGCTCGACGCCAACGTCGCGCGCCGATCATCCACCCACACTCCATCGTGGCCAGGCAGAAACGACCGCCGAAGGATAGTGGTCGCGATGAGCGACGGGCCGTAAGCCGCCTGGGGATTGCCCGCGACAAGCGCGCCCTCCGCGGCATCCACCCCGGCCAGCGCCGCCTCGACGTCGACCCAAGTCTCCCCTGGCGGAGTGAACTGGTAGCACCCGAACGCGTTGCCGATGATGCGCGAGCGCGGCAAGCCGACACCGGCCAGACGCGACCGCAGCCTGCTGACGATGGCGCTGAGCGCCAGCGTCCACGAAGCCGGCAGCGACTCGGCCCATAGCGCCTCGGCCAGCTCCGACTGCGTGACCGCGCGTTTGCGCTCGGCGACCAGGTAGGCGAGCACGAACCGGCCCTGCGGCCCACCGAGCTCGGACTCGCGCAGCAACCGCCCGTCGTTTTCGACCTGCACTTCGCCCATCAGGTAGATCCTCAGCATCGGCCGGTCTCAGACCATAATCCGCAGCGGCATGGGAGACTGGAACGTCTTCTTCGCAACCAGCGCCGGGAGCGCGGCCACGCTCGTCGGGCTGCTGTTCGTCGCGACCCAGCTGCATCTGGGCGTTTTCTCGGATCCCAAGAACCGATGGGCGGCGCTGGCGCAGAGCACGCTGACCATTCTCTCCGTCAACTTCGCTCTCTCGCTTTTCTTTCTCATGCCCATACTCGGCCCGCAGATTCGCGGCGAGGTCGTCGTGCTGGCTGTCGCGGTCGCCATCTGGCGAGGCGCCAGGATCTGGTGGCCCGTGGTCAGGATCACCGAATCTGGCCGCGGCCACAGGCTCGTGCAGAGCTTCTGGCTGCTGGTCTTGCCCGACATCATCTACATCTACCTGCTAACGGGGGCGGTGGGCCTGCTTCGCGGCGATACCACGGCGGTCCTCAACGTAGGCGGTGCCTTGCTCAGCCTCTTCCTGGTGTGCCTTCGCAACGCCTGGCGGTTGGTCGTCAATGTCGAGCAGGACAGCGGCTCATAGGCTCCAAAGATTCCCCAAACCCCCAGCGCCACGATGGCGAACGTCAGGCCTGACACGGGGTCCTCGCGAACTCAAGGCGTAGCCTCTGAGTTCGTGGGGATTAACTGAGGAGAGACATGAAGAAGCGAGTCGAATGTGAATGCGGCTGGGTGCTCGAGACCGACGACGAGGAGAAGCTCGTGAAAGGCGTCCAGGAACACGCCAGCGAGGTTCACCACATGCAGGGCGTCACCCGGGATCAAGTCCTGGCCCAAGCCAAACCCGCGTAAATAAGCCGCCGCCCCCGGCGGCGAACTACACAAGGAGTCATCCGTGAAGTACCTCTACCTTCTCTATGCCGACGAATCGAAGATGCCCGCGCCGGGCACTCCCGCCTTCAACGCCCAGAACGATGCGTTCAACAACTATTTCGAGGAGATCAACACCAAAGGCCTGTTCAAGGCCGGCGATCCGGTCCAGGCGTCGAGGACCTCGAAAACCGTTCGAGTCCGCAACGGCCACACGGACGCCAGCTCAGGGCCGTTCGTGAAGACTGGCGACCAGCTGGTCGGCTTCTATGTGATCGAAGCCAAGGACCTTGACGAGGCGGTTGCGTACGCCGCCAAGTGCCCCGTGGCCAGCGTCGGAGCCATGGAGGTCCGCCCGATCTTCCAGATGTAGTCCCAGCGGGGGCCGGCGAGCGAACACCACCGCCGGCCCCTGGCCTCCCCGGCTGCGTCAAACCCGAGCGTTGACGCAAGCGGCATCAAGTGATAGCTTCCGCGCAACTTCTGTAACAAACGTTTCGGGGTCGGCGATGAGCCGAGGGAGGGGTTGCAGTTGAGCGTGTCAGGGGAAACACACCATGCCGACGTTCGAGACCTGGCTAGGTTTGGCCACCAGCAGGAGCTCAGGCGGGTGCTCGGCATCTACTCCAGCTTCGCCGTCGCCTTCTCCTATATCTCACCGTCCACGGGCATCTTCACCCTTTACGCAACGGGCCTCGGGCTCGGTGGCCCTGCCTTCTTCTGGACCTGGCCGATCGTGGCCTTCGGCCAGCTGCTCGTCGCGCTCAACTTCGCTGAGGTCAGCTCTCACTTCCCGGTGGCCGGCTCCGTTTACCAGTGGACGAAGTACCTGACCAACCGCCACTACTCGTGGTGGACTGGCTGGATCTACCTGTTCGCCGGCATCCTGACCGTGTCCGGTGTCATGGCCACGATTCCACTCATTCTGCTTCCGTTCCTGAAGAGCATCGGTATGAACGTTGACCCGACCTCTCTGGACCAGCAGCGCGTCGTCGCCGTTCTCACTCTGATCAGCACTACCCTGCTCAGCATCTTCGGCGTTCGGCTGGTGGCGATCATCAACAACACCGGCGTCGTGTTCGAGATCCTGGGCATGGTGATCTTCGCCCTGATTCTGCTGATCTTTTATCACCACCAGGACGCCAGCGTCCTACTCAACGGCCACCCACTCAGCGCGACGGGAGCCAACTCTCTCGGAGTCTTTTTCGCCGCGATGTTCATGTCATTGTTTGTCATCTTTGGCTTCGACACCGCGAGCACCCTCGCCGAAGAGACCAAGAACCCGCGGCGTGACGCGCCGAGAGCGGTATTGCTGGCTCTCGGGGGCGCGTTCGTAATCGGCACGATCTTCCTCTTCGCGACCCTGATCGCCATCCCGGGGAACGTCGACCAGTTCGTTGCCGATACTGCGGCGGGCAAGCACCCCTTTGCCCTTCAGGACATCATCCAGTCGAACTTTCCAGGCTGGCTCGCCAGCATTTATCTGCTTGTGATTACGGCAGCGGTTTACGTTTGCTGCCTGGCCATCCAGACAGCCACGATTCGGCTCGCATTCGGGATGGCTCGTGACGGCAAGCTGCCGTTGGGCCGCGTCTACAACAAGGTGAACCCGGCGCTGCACACACCTGTCGGCACTTGCATTGTGATCGGGGTCTTGGCGGGCATCCCATTCCTCTACTACGCGGGCGCCCCAACGATCGCCGTCATGGCCACAGGGATGATCTACATCTCCTACCTGCTCGCCAACATCGCCATCCTCATGGCGCGGTTCAGGGGTTGGCCGACTGAGAAGACGCCCTTCAAGCTCGGCAGCTGGGGCATGGTGGTCAACATCACCGCTCTTGTCTGGGGCGGTGCCATGATCGTGAACTTCATGTGGCCGAGGGACGTGAACGCCGGGGCTGCCAACCCTCCCTTCAACAGCCTGGCCAACCTCCCATCGTGGTTGGCGAACAGCCCGCTGGGAAACGTGTGGCTGTTCGAGCTCGTTCTCGGATTGATTCTGGTGATCGGAGCGATTTACTACGCGTTCGCGCAACGCAACATGCCCGAGACGCAGGCGATCAAACCCGCGGAAGCGGTCGCCAGTTAGCACCATGGGGGCCGGCTTGATCCGGCCCCCACTTTTGCCTGCGAACCGTTGAGGTCACAAGCGCGTGCCGTCGTCATCGGCGGCGGCGTCGGCGGCGCCTCGATCCTCTACTGGCTGACGCGGCTGGGCTGGACCGACACGGTCCTGGTCGAGCGGTCGCGCGTCACCAGCGGGTCGACCTTCCACTCCGCCGGCCTCGTCGGCCAGCTGCGCGGCTCCCTCAGCCTGACCCGGATGATGATGAACTCGGTCGACCTCTACCGGACGCTCGGCCAGGAAGTCGGCCTCGAGACGGGCTGGCACGAGGTCGGCTCGCTCCGCCTCGCGTCCAGCGCGGAGCGGATGGAGGAGCTGGCACGCCAGGCCGGATGGGCCAAAACCTTCGGCCTGCCCCTCGAGCTGATCAAGGCGGACGAAGCCCAGCGCATGTTCCCGCCCATGTCCACGGACCGGGTGCTCGGCGCCGCGTATCTCCCGACCGACGGCTACATCGATCCAAGCCAGCTGACGTTCGCGCTCGTAGAGGGCGCGCGCCGTCGCGGCGCGGAGATCAACGAAGACACGCGGGTGACCGGCATCGAGACGGAGCGCGGCCGCGTCAAGCGCGTGGTCACCGACAAGGGCGCCATCGATACCGAGCTCGTCGTCAACGCCGGCGGCATGTTCGCGGCGGAGATCGGACGGCTGGTGGGGGTCAACGTCCCCCTCATTCCGATGGCCCACGAGTACCTGATCACGACCCCGTCAGGCCTCCCGCGCGATATGCCGACGATGCGCGACCCGTCCCTGCTCGTCTACTACCGCCCGGAATCGGGCGGGCTGATCATGGGCGGCTACGAGCGCGACCCCGCTCCATGGGGAATGGAGGGGATCCCGCCCGACTTCAACGGCAAGCTCCTGGAGCCTGACTGGGACCGGTTCGAGCCGCTGATGACGAACGCGATCGTCCGGACGCCCACATTGAAGGACGCGAGCGTGATCCGTCTGGTCAACGGACCCGAGGCCTTCACCCCGGATGGCGAGTTCATCCTCGGTCCCACCGAGGTGCGCGGATTCTGGGTGGCGGCCGGGTTCTGCGCCCATGGTCTCGCGGGCGCGGGCGGCATGGGCCGGCTGGTCGCCGAGTGGATCGTCGACGGCCGCCCCCACCTCGACGCGTGGGAGATGGACTCGCGCCGGTTTGGGCGCCACTACATGAGCCGTGAGTACACGCTGGCCAGGACCCGCGAGGTCTACTCGACCTACTACGACGTCAAGTACCCAGGGCACGAACGCAGCGCGGGCAGGCCGCTGCGGCTCTCGCCGGCATATGTCAGGCTCGAAGAGCTGGGCGCCGCGTTCGGCGAAAAGTCGGGTTGGGAGAGGGCCAACTGGTTCGAGCCCAACGCCGCGCGCGGCGACGAGTCCCTGCGGCCCCGCGGCTGGGCCGGCCGGCTCTGGTCACCCGCGATCGAGGCTGAGCACCGCAGCTGCCGCGAGACGGCCGCCCTTTTCGATTTCACGTCGTTCGCGAAGATCGAGGTCCGCGGTCGCGGCGCGGCCGAATTCCTGGAACGCCTTACAGACAATCGCGTGGCACGTGGAGTCGGCGCGCTCACCTACACGCAGATGCTCAATGACGGCGGCGGCATCGAGTGCGACTTCACCGTCACCCGATTGGCGGAGGACAGGTTTCGGATCGTCACCGGCACGGCGTTCGGGCAGCACGACCTCTACTGGATTCGCGACCACATCCCCGATGACGGCTCGGTGCAGGTCGAGGACATCACCTCATCGCTGGCGTGCATTGGGCTGTGGGGACCGGCGGCGCGGCTGATCCTGCAGCCGCTAACAGCGACCGACATATCGAACAAGGCGTTCCCGTACATGACGGCACGAGAGCTGGCGGTTGGCTCGGTGCCGTGCCTCGCGCTTCGCGTCACCTACGTCGGCGAGCTCGGCTGGGAGCTGTACTGCCCGTCCGAGTTCGGGCTTCGGTTGTGGGACACGATCTGGGCTGCGGGTCGCGAGCACGGCCTCACCGCCGGGGGCTACAAGGCCGTGGATTCGCTTCGGCTCGAGAAGGGATACCGAGTCTGGGGCGCCGACATCGGACCCGAGGTGAATCCTTACGAGGCCGGCCTCGGCTTTTCCGTGAAGCTGGACAAGGGCGATTTCATCGGTCGCGACGCGCTGCTGAGGGCGCGCGAGGCGCAGCCCGCCACGCGGCTCGCCTGCCTGGTGCTCCAGGACGAACATTCGGTGGCGCTCGGCTCGGAGCCGGTTCGCATCGGGGGCGAGGTGAGTGGCCGCATCACCAGCGGCGGATTCGGGTATGCCGTGGGCAAATCGATCGCTTACGCATACGTCCCCGCCTCGGCGGTGACAGGCACCCCCGTCGAGGTCGAGATATTCGGCAGGTGGGTCCCGGGCCGGGTCGCTGATGAACCCCTATTCGACCCTCAGGGTGCGCGCGTGCGCGGCTAGCCGGGCGAAATGCTTGGAGGCGTAGCCGTTGAAGTCGAAGTCGAGCTCGGAGATTCCGCTTTGCAGGACTCCCCACATCGCTTCACGAAAATCGGACATGAACTTCATCATCGCCAGCGAGGCGAGGTGCTCTTGGCTCGCGTCATCGAAATACGCGTTGAGCAGGACCTCATCCTCGGCCGCCCCGAACTCGTGGTTGACCGACAGGTTGGCGAGGTCGAAGAAGCGGTCGCCCATCCCCGCGTACTCCCAGTCGACGATCCGGATCGCGCCGTCGTCGAGGAAGTTGGCGTTGAGCAGGTCGTTGTGGCACGGCACGGACTGCTGCGGCCCGCGCACGCGCCGGATGCGCTCCGACATCTCGTGCGCGGCGGCGTAGGCGGACGGGATGTCGACTCCATGCGCCTCGGCCTCGCGGCAGTACTCCTCGACCACCACGTGCGCGTCGAAGCGCCCGGGGATGGGCTCGGCGTCGTGAAACTTGCGCAGCGCCGCGGCCACCCTCCGGATGCTCGCCGGCCGCCTCATCTCCTCGAGCGGGATCGGGCGGCCTTCGATGAATCGGGTCACAAGCCAGCCCTCCTCGTCGAGGAAGCCGGCCACCTCGGGGCCAACGCCCACCTCGGCGGCTCGCAGGCTGGCCTCATGCTCGACGTGGCGGTCGATACCGAGCAGGCCGGTCTGGGCGCCGCCCATGCGAAGGACGAAGGTCTCCCCGCCGGTGTCGACCTTGAAGTTGTGGTTGGTGATGCCCCCAGAAAGCGGGACGGCGCGCGCCCCCCGGTCGGGCCAGAGCCTCTCAACCGCAGCCCCAACGTCCAAGTAGGCCAAGTCTAGGCTGTGCTTGAATGACGGGAACCTTGGACGCTGAGGAGCTGAAAGCTCTCCGCGAGCGATACGTGCCGCGCGGCGTCACGACCGCGCATCCGCTCGTGGTCGATCACGTGCAGGGATCAGAGCTCTGGGACACCTCCGGCCGCCGGTACATCGACTTCGTGGGCGGGATCGGAGTCATGAACGTCGGCCACAACCACCCGCGCGTCATGAAGGCGGTGCACGAGCAGCTGGAACGCGCCACGCACACTGCGTTCCAGGTCGTGATGTACGAGTCGTACCTCCGCCTGGCCGAGCGCCTGTGCGCGGTTGCTCCCGGCCACGGAGAGAAGAAGGCGATCTTCTTCAGCACGGGGGCGGAGGCCGTCGAGAACGCCGTCAAGATCGCCCGCGCCGCCACCGGACGCTCGGCCGTGATCAGCTTCACCGGAGGCTTCCACGGCCGGACGCTGCTCGCCTTGAGCCTCACCGGCACTGTCAACCCGTATAAGCAGAACTTCGGCCCGTACGCGTCTGAGGTCTATCAGACGCCGTTTCCGTATGCGTACCGTGGCTGGACCACGGAGGCTGCGCTGGCCCAGCTCGATGACCTCTTCGCGTCCTTGGTTGCGCCCGAGCGCGTGGCCGCGATCATCATCGAGCCCGTCTTGGGCGAGGGCGGATTCGTGCCGGCGCCTCTCGATTTCCTGCGCGCATTGCGCGAGCTGACCCAGCGGCACGGGATCCTGCTGATCGCCGACGAGATCCAGACCGGCTTCGGCCGCACCGGCAAGTTCTTTGCGATCGAGCATTCCGGCGTCACGCCGGACCTCGTCACGGTCGCGAAGAGCCTGGCCGCCGGCTTCCCCCTCTCCGCGGTCGTCGGGCGCGCCGAGGTGATGGACGCGCCGGCGCCTGGCGGCCTCGGCGGCACCTACGCGGGCAACCCGGTCGCTTGCGCCGCGGGCCTCGCGGTGATGGACGTAATGCGCGACGAGCGTTTGCCGGAGCGCGCCGCGAGGATCGGCTCGATCATCGAAGAGCGCATGCGCACTTGGGCCGCCGAGCACGAGCTGGTCGGCGACGTTCGGGTCATGGGCGCGATGGCCGGAATCGAGCTGGTGCGCGACCGCAAGACGAAGACCCCGGCCGACACGGAGACCGCGCGCATCCTCACGCTCGCGCGCGAGCGCGGGCTGCTCTTGCTGCGCTCGGGCATGCACCACAACGTGATCCGAACCCTCATGCCGCTCACGATCCCGGACGAGCAGCTGATGGAAGGCCTTGACATCCTCGGTTCGGCACTGGCCGAGGTCGCCGGTGTTCCCGCAAGGAGTGAGAAATGAGCACCACGTTGAAGCGCCGTGAGATGTACATCGGGGGCAAGTGGGGGCCCGGGTCGGGGCACGAGTACCAGCAGGTCATCAACCCCGCGACCGGCAAGGTGATCGCGGAGGTGCCGAAAGGGACTGAAGAGGACGTCAAGGTCGCCGTCGCGGCGGCCCGCAGCGCATTCGACGACGTCTGGTACGACACCACGCCTCGAGAGCGGAGCGAGCGATTGCTCAAGCTCGCCGAGGTCGTGACTCTGCACGGCGAGGAGCTCGCGCGCATCGAGTCCGAAAACGTCGGCAAGCCGCTGGCCGCCACGATCTCAGAGGAGATCCCGCCGATCGCCGATTGCTTCCGGTTCTTCGCGGGCGCCGCCCGGCTGCTCGAAGGCCGGGCCTCCGGCGAGTACATGAAGGGCTTCACGAGCATCCTGCGGCGCGAGCCGCTCGGGGTCGTGGGCTCGATCGCGCCGTGGAACTACCCGCTGATGATGGCGGCCTGGAAGCTTGGGCCGGCGCTGGCAGCCGGCAACACGGTGGTGTTGAAGCCTTCGGAATGGACGCCGCTGACCGCCCTGCGCCTGGCCGAGCTCATCGAGGACGAGGACATATTCCCTCCCGGGGTGGTCAACGTGATCACCGGCGACGGCGAGCCCGTCGGGGCCACGCTCGTCCGCCACCCGGGAGTGGCGATGGTCTCGCTCACCGGCGACGTCGCCACGGGCAAGTTGGTGGCCCGTGAGGCGGCATCGACGCTCAAGCGGGTTCACCTGGAGCTCGGCGGCAAGGCGCCCGTCATCGTCTTCGACGATGCCGACCTCGACGCGGTGGTCGAGGGCATCAAGATCGGAGGCTTCTTCAACGCGGGCCAGGACTGCACCGCGGCGACGCGCATCATCGCCGGGCCGCGGATCCACGACAAGCTGGTCAAGGACCTGGTGCCCGCGGTCGAGTCCCTGAAGGTCGGCGACCCGGCCGCGGCAGACACCGACATGGGACCGCTCGTCTCGGAGGAGCAGCTCGAGCGAGTTGCCGGCTTCGTCGAGCGGGCGCGCAAAGCCGGCGCGGAGGTCGCGACCGGCGGGGCGCGCATCAAGCGCGCGGGCTGGTGGTACGAGCCGACCATCGTCCTGCCGCCCGGGCCCGACGCCGAGATCGTGAAGCGGGAGGTATTCGGTCCCGTGGTCACGATCCAGCGTTTCAGCGACGAGGACCAGGCACTCGAGTGGGCGAACTCGGTCGACTACGGGCTGGCGGCCTCCGTGTGGACACGCGACGTCGGCCGAGCCCTGCGCATGGCGCGGCGGCTCCAGTTCGGCACCGTGTGGATCAACACCCACATCCCGCTCGTCAACGAGATGCCTCATGGCGGCTACAAGCAGAGCGGCTACGGCAAGGACATGTCGATCTACTCGCTGGAGGAGTACACGCAGGTCAAGCACGTCATGGCGTCGTTGAGCTAGTGGCGGCAGTAGGGTCAAAGCAAGCGCAAGCGCAAGGAGCCGCTCCTGATGCGCCGCGCCCGGCGGCGCTGCGTCTGCTCGGGGTGCGCAAAAGCTACGGCTCGGTGGTCGCGGTCGCCGGCGTCGACCTGACCGTCGAGGAGGGCGAGTTCTTCACCC
>CATPBF010000124.1 GCA_955652585.1 Candidatus Dormiibacterota bacterium
GAATCGGGGCCGTGGCGCTGGGGGCGTTGATAGGCCTGTTCCGCTTCGGCATCTCCGTCGGTCCGATCGTGATCGCCGCGGTGGGTTTCGTGATCCCGCCGCTTGTTATCAACTACCTCCAACGCCGTCGCCAGAACATGTTCAATGAGCAGCTGGGCGGGATGCTGCAGCTGCTTTCCAACTCCCTCAAGACCGGGTATGCAATCGACCGAGCGCTCGAGACCGTCGCCACCAAGTCACAGCCACCGGTCTCGACAGAGTTCGAGCGGGTGG
The DNA here is from genome assembly GCA_955652585.1 of Candidatus Dormiibacterota bacterium. Lineage (GTDB taxonomy): Bacteria > Chloroflexota > Dormibacteria > Dormibacterales > Dormibacteraceae > UBA10449. Next base: position 274 of record CATPBF010000124.1, read on the forward strand.
CCACCGAGATCACGCTCGGCACGTCGGTGGAGGAAGCGCTGAGCGCGCTGCTCCTGCGGATCAACAGCGCGGACCTCGAGTTCATCGTCACCGCGATCCTTCTGCACACACGAGTCGGAGGCAACCTCGCCGAGGTGCTCGACAACATCTCCGACACTTTGCGCGACCGAGTCCAGACCAAGCGCGACATGAGCGTGCTCACGGCTCAATCGAGAGCGTCTGCCACGATCATCACCGGCCTGCCGATACTCCTCGCCCTTGGCCTCTACGTGTTCGTCCCGGGCTACTTTGCCCCGATGACGAGCACGTTCGTCGGCTACGTCCTGCTCGGGATCGCAGGCCTGCTCATCCTGATCGGCAACATCATCATCCGGCGCATGACCGCCCTCCAGGCGTGAGGGTCTGATGTCGAACATATTCCTGATCGCGATCTCGGCGGGCGTCATCTGCGCGATCATGGTCGTCGCCTATTTCGTCGTCATCGACCAGACCAAGCCCGTCGCCGCGACCAACGGCGCTTGGGCTCCGCCGCCCGTGCGTACCACGTGGATCAAGCAACTCGAAGCGCTGGCCCGGCCTATCGCCACGCGCATGCCGGCTCACGCAACCGCGCCACTGCGCCAGAAGCTGAGCCGGGCAGGCGACCCCGGCGGCCTCACCCCGGCCGGGTTCCAGGCCGTTCGCTACGGCGTGGCGGCGCTCTTTGCCATCGTGGGGCTGAGCCTCGGGCTCCTGGTCACCCTGCCCATTCCCACGCTTGTGGTGGCGCCGGCCGCGGGCGCGATCGCGGCCTTCGCCGGCTATTGGACGCCAAGGTTGTGGCTCGAACAGCGGATCTCACAGCGACGCAACCAGATCCAGCGCTCGCTTGCAGAGGCCACCGACCTGCTGACCCTGGTCGTGGAGTCCGGTATGAGTCTCGACGAAGGGCTCCTGAGCATCACCGAACGGTTCCACAACGCTCTCGGCGACGAGATCGGCAAAGTGCTCCGCGAGATCAGGCTCGGCCGGCCTCGCATGAGCGCGCTGGAGCACATGGCCGAGACGACCGGTGTAGCCGACCTGCATCACCTCATCGAGTCGATCGTGCAGTCAGACCAGATGGGCGTGCCCATCGCGCGCCTCTTGAGGGTGCAGGCGATGGAGATGCGCCGGCGCCAGCGCCAGACCGCCCAGGAGCGGGCGGCATCGGCGTCATCACGGATGGTGTTCCCGATGGTGGGCTGCATCTTCCCGGTGCTCTGGATCGTGCTCCTCGGTCCGGCCATCATCCAGATCCTGAAGTCGCTCCACTAGCCGAGCGGCGATAAACAGAAATTCCGCACCGCTTGCGCCAAACGTGCCCATCGGAAGCGTAGATACCGCACCGCTTGCTCCAAAAGGGCGGAATGGGTCCATTTGGTCGGTCGCTTAAATGATTTGTGAGTAGCGGTCGAAGACTTCGCGCAGGTCGGCCGGCGGCTCCACCCGATGCTTCTTCATCGTTTCGAACAGGCTGAGGATGTGCCTCACTCCCGCCAGGGTGACGCCCTTCTCGCGCGTCAGGTGCTGGATGACCTGGACTTTGCTGATGTCCCGCTGCGAGTAGCGGCGCCGGTTGGTGGAGGTGCGGAAGGGCTCGATGAGGCCGGCGTCCTCATAAAGCATGAGCGTCCGGGGATGGGTCTCCAGGATCTCTGCCGCCACGCTGATCGTGTACAGCGCCTTGTCGAGGTCGCCGAAGGACGGCTGAGGGCCACGGGAGCTTCCTCGACCGCTCACCGAGTGCGCCATGAACCACCAATCCTAGGCCGCTAGCCGGCTTTTCTACGCCGCTTAGCCGCCCGGCCCCACAGGCTCTCGAGGTCGTAGTACGAGCGCTCGCCGGGGAGGAAAACGTGGGCGAGCACGGAGTCGAAGTCGAGCAGGATCCACGTGGCATCGTCATATCCGTCCACCGCTATCGGCCTGAGCGACCTGTCCTTGGCCGCATCGACCATGCCATCGGCGATCGCACGCACCTGGCGGTCGGTCTCTCCCTCGCACACGACGAAATAGTCGGCAATCGAAGTCTTGTCGCGGACGTCGATGACGACGGCGTCCCACGCCTTCTTGTCGACCGCCGCGCTGCGCAGAAGCCTCGCCAGCTGCAGGGGCGTCGGTCCACGCGAGATCCGGGGCAATTTATTCAGCGTACAGGTGATGCGTGGCGATGAATCGCTCGACCGCCTGAGGCACCTTGCCTGCGATTGATCGCCCGTTCTTGATGTCCTCCCGGATCCCGCTGGCCGAGACGTCGGGCGTGGGGTTCAGGCAGAGGATCACGCGGTCGCCGCCGAGGCCCGCCGTAGCGAGGTCCGCCTGTCGGGGCGAGGCACTGCCTGGGCGCGCAACCACCACGATCGTCGCCAGCCGGCGCACCGTGTCCGGCTGATGCCAGGTGCTGAACAGCCGGGCCGCGTCCCACCCCAGGATGAGGAACAGCTCCGCGCTTCGATCGAGCGCGCGCAGGTCACGAAGCGTGTCGGACGTGAACGACACGCCCGGGCGTCGCAGCTCGAGATCCGAGACGGCAAAGCGCGCATCCGCGGAGATGGCCAGTCGGGTCATCTCGAGCCGGTGCTCCGGGCTCGCGGCCGCGGTAGGGCGATGTGGCGGCTGCCCGCTCGGCATGAAGATGACCCGGTCGAGGCGCGCGCATTCGATCGCCGCCCTCGCGGCGGCAAGGTGCCCGATGTGGACAGGGTCGAACGTCCCACCGAGCACGCCAACACGCCCATCCGTCGAGCTCACGGCTGGTACTCGAATTCGGTGCCGCCGATTCGGACTGTGTCGCCGGGCTCGACCCCGGCCCCTTCCAGCGCCTCGTTGACACCGAGGCGGTCGAGCTCGGTCTGGAAACGCTCCAGCGAACCTTCGGAATCGAGGTTGGTGTGCTCCACCAGGTGCTCGACGCGACCGCCCTGGACTTCGAAACCCCAGGCCTTGCGTTCGACGACCAGGTTGGTGCCGGTTACCGGCAGCTTGATCGTCGCCGGCCGCGCCGGCGTCCTCGGCTCGGGTGCGATCGCGATCGCGCTCACCATCGCATTCCTGAGCTCGGGCAAGCCGGCTCCCGTAAGCGCGGAAACGAACTGAACCCCCTTTCGCCGCGAACGTCTGCGAAGCTCCTGTGTCTCCTTCAAGTCGAGCTTGTTGACGACTGTGATGTGCGGGCGGCGCGCGAGCTCAGGCGAGAAGCTCTCGACCTCGGCCATCACCGCCGCCACGTCCTTCCAGGGATCGGCCGACGAGCCGTCGACGACGTAGACGAGTACGCGCGTGCGCTCGGCGTGGCGCAGGAAGCGGTGTCCCAACCCGGCGCCTCGTGACGCCCCCTCCACCAGGCCGGGGATTTCGGCGATCACGAATCGGCCGCCCGCGGATTCGGCCACGCCCAGCGCGGGATCAAGGGTCGTGAAGGGGTAGTTGGCGACCTGCGGCCGCGCGGCGGTGAGCGCGGACAGCAGCGACGACTTGCCCGCGTTGGGCGCTCCCACCAGGCCGACGTCTGCGATCAACTTCAGGTCGAGGGTGACGGCGATCTCCTCGCCCTTCAGCCCCGGCTCGGAGTAGTCAGGCGCGCGACGCCTCGAGCTCTTGAAATGCACGTTGCCGCGACCGCCGGCGCCGCCTCGCGCGATCACAGCGCTTGCACCCGGGTGGGCAAGATCGGCGATCAACCCGCCCTCAGAGTCGAGCACCAGCGTCCCGACCGGCACATCGAGCACGAGGTCGGCGCCGGTGTGGCCAGTCTTGCGCCCGCCCGCCCCGTCCGCGCCGGGCTCGGCCTGCCAGCGCGACCTCCGCTTGTACAGGGACAGGTCGGTGAGCTGTGTGGTCGCTTTCAGCTCGATCGAACCACCGTGTCCGCCGTCGCCGCCATCTGGGCCCCCGCGGGGGACGAACGGTTCGTGGCGGAAGGAGGATGAGCCGCGGCCGCCATGCCCGGCGCGCAGGACCACACGCGCCGAATCGACGAACTCGCGGTGGCGGCTGGTGGCTTTACTGCGCGACGATGCTGACGCGCCGGCCGTCCTTGCCCACCCGCTCGTATCGAACCTCGCCCGGGACGAGTGCAAACAGGGTGTGGTCGCGGCCCAGTCCGACGCCGGTGCCGGGGGCGATCCGGGTCCCACGCTGCCGGACGAGGATGGCTCCGGCACCCACAGCCTGCCCGGCGTAGATCTTCACGCCCAGCATCTGCGGGTTGGAGTCGCGACCGTTGCGTGAGGAGCCGCCGCCTTTCTTGTGTGCCATCTATTTATCCGTGTCCGGTTCGGTGGCCTGCTTCTTACGGGTGGAGCGCTTCGGCTTCTCAGCCGCTGCCTTGGTCTCGGTCTCGGTCTCGGATGCGGCAGTCTCGGACTCGGCGACGACCTCGGCCTTCGCCTCGGCGACCTTGGCGCCGCGCTTCGACGACCGCTTGCCCTTTGCGGGCTTGGTCTCGGTCTCGGCCTCGACTTCCGTGCCCGTCGCCTCGGTCAGCCCGCCGATGGCCAGGATCTCGAGGGCCGTGTAGTCGGCCCGGCCGCCCCGGTGCACGCGCACGCGCTTCTTGGACTTGTACCTAAGCGTCTCGATCCGCGGGCCGCGACTGTGGGCCAGCACCTTGGCGTCGACGACCATCCCGGAGATCGATGGCGCGCCAACATTGATGTCGGAGCCGTCGCGAACGAGCAGCACGCGATCCAGCTTCACCGACGAGCCGAGCTCGGCAGCGAGGCGATCGACCAGGACCCTGTCTCCCGGCGCTACGCGGTACTGCTTGCCGCCGCTGACGATGACGGCCGACAGCGATCCATCAGGCTTGGGCACGAAGGGTGATATTACCGGACAGGAGGGGTCGCGGTTGGACCAGCAGCGGGCGCCGGAGCATCACCGACTGGACCAGGCCCAGGGCGGCCAGCGTGGTCACAGTCGCCGAGCCGCCATACGAAATCAGGGGCAGGGAGATGCCGGCGATCGGCAGCAAGCCGATGTTCATGCCGACGTTCTCGACCACCTGCGCGAGGATCACCACGAAGACGCCACATGCAACCAGCCCTCCGAAACGGTCGGGCGCAAGCGCCGCGGAACGCAGCAGCCTGATCAGCAGGATGCCGAACAAGGCCAGCAGCAGGAGCGAGCCGAGCAGCCCGAACTGCTCCGCGAAGACCGCGAACACGAAGTCGGTGGCACGTTCGGGAACGAAGCCCAGCGTGCCCTGCAGGCCGTGGAGCCATCCCTGCCCGAAGAGCCCGCCGGCGCCGACGGCGATTCGGGCCTGCAGCAGGTTGTAGCCGGCCCCGAGCGGGTCGGAGCCTGGGTTCAGGAAAATCTCGAGGCGGCGCCGCTGGTAGCCGTGCAGGAGATAGGGCAACAAAGGCACGGCAATCACCGCGCAGGCAGCCAGCGAACCCAGCTGCGCGATGCGCGCGCCGGCCAGGAAGAGCATCCCCACGAGCAAAGCCGCGACCACGATCGTCGTGCCGAGGTCCGGCTGGGTCAGGATGAGGGCGGCGACCGGCGCCACCAGCGCGAGCGCGCCCAGGAATCCGCGCCACGACGGCCCGGCCAGCCGGCTGAGATACGCCGCCAGGACCACCACCAGTACGAGCTTGGACAGCTCCGATGGTTGCAAAGGAAAACCGCCGATCGAGAGCCACCGCTGCGCACCGAGCGCCGTGTGGCCGATAAGGCGCACGGCGAGGAGCAGGCCCAGCATCGCGACATAAAGCCAAGGCGCGAGCGCCTGCAGGCGGCGGTAGTCGAAAGCCGTCGCCGCCACATAAGCGGCAGCGCCTAGAACCACCCACACGAGCTGCCGGACCCAGTCGGCATGTGCGCTGTACACGGTCATCAATCCCAGCACCACGAGCATTCCCGCAAGCAGCGGCTGGAGGTGGTCGAGCCTCTGCCATGCAGTCGGCCTCATGCCGGCGGCAGTGGAGTCGCAGAGCGGATGGCGGCGTGGTTGTTGAGGTTGAACTGCATGATGTCGACGCCGATGGGCGCCGCTTCGACCTCGGACAGCTCGCCGCCCTCGACGAAGACAGACATCGCGATGTCGGGCTGGGCGAAAGGCGCGAAGAACACGAACCACGCATGCGTCGGGGTGTTGAGCCCGCTCCCTCCCCACTGCGCGGTGCCGGTCTTGCCTCCGCCGTCAGCGGGCACCCCGGCAGCGCGGAACCAGTAGTTCATGTTGTAAGGGCGGTTGATCTCCTCGCGCATGCCCTCCCGCACCGCCTGCAGGTTGTCTGCCGATGCGGGCACGGTACCGACCACGCGCCGCTGCTGGGTCGCCGTCACGCGACCCGACGCGTCGCGAACCAGATGGACGAGCGTTGGCTGCAACACGAAGCCGCCGTTGGCGAGCGCGGCCACGTACACGGCCTGGTTGAGCGGCGTGGTCAGCAGCGCGGATTGGCCGATGCCGAAGGTGATCGTGTCGCCCAACGTCCAGCGGCACGCGTCGGAGTTGAGGTCCGGGACGCCGCACGTGAGCTGCTTCCAGATGCGATCCGGCACGAGTCCTGACTCCACGCCAGGCATCTCCAGGTCCTTGGCCTGCCCGAACCCGAACGCGCGCGCATAGCGCGCGAGGGTGACATCGCCGACCATCGCCGCGACTTGGTAGAAGAATGTGTCGCACGAGACGGCGAGTGCCTTGGCCACATTCATATAGCCGAGGTTGTAGGTCGCCCAGTTGTGATAAATCCACCCGCCATAGTTGAGATAGCTCGGACAGCCGAGCATCGTCTGCGGCGTGATCTTGCCCTCTTGCAGGCCGGCGATCGCGGTCACCATCTTGAAAGTCGATCCCGGCGCGTACTGGCCCGCGATGGCGCGGTTGAGGAGCGGCCGATCAGGGTTTGTGAGCAGGCCGTTGTAGGCCGCCTGCGAGATGCCGTGTATGAAGAGGTTGGTGTCGTAGCCCGGCAGGCTGACCAGGGCGAGCACCTCACCCGACTGCGGATCGATCACGACCGATGCGCCGGCGGTCTTGCCATCGCGACTCAGGCCGGCTGCCAGCGCATGGCTCGTCGCAACCTGCAGCGACGCATCGATGGTCAGGTAGACGGCATGACCCGCCACCGGCGGCTGCATCGCGATCGTCTTCACGATCTGTCCGCGCGCGTCGACCACGACATCGGCCCAGCCGTCGGTGCCGCGAAGCACTGACTCCAGGCCGGCTTCCACTCCTACCTTGCCGACCACCTCGTCGGGCTGATAGCCGAGGGGCTTGAGGCGCTGGAGGTCCGTATCGTCGAGCGGACCGACATACCCGACTAAGTGTCCGAACGTCAAAGGGTCGGTGTACGTGCGCACCGCATGGTGTGCGATCGAAGCTCCTGGCAGTGACGGCAGGCGCTCAGTGACGGCGAGGACCTGTGCCTCGGTCAGGTCGGCGCCTATGCGGGCGGGACTGAATGGATCGGCGATGACAAGCGAGGCTTCCGACCGGTCTTCCGGCTGACCGACCAGCCTCGCCAGGGTGGCGAGCTCGGCGGCGCGCTCTCGCGCATCAGTGGGAAGGTTCGCAGGCACGACCTGGAGGTTCCAGACGGGCGTGTTCTGCACCAGGGCCACGCCATGACGGTCGTAGATGATGCCGCGGTCGGCTTCGAGGACGGTGCGATGAACCGTGTTCGCGCGCGCAAGCGCCGCCAGGTTCGATGAGTCGTACACCTGGAGCTGCGCAAGCTTGAGTGTGAGGACGCCGACCATCAGGACGACGACTCCGGCCGCGGCGACCATCCTGGCCGACCAGCGCGGCTGCGGAGCGATGCCTCCGAGCTCGACCCACCGACCGATGCTCCAGCGAGGTTCGATCAAGAAACCGTCTGCTCCCAGTGAAGGCCGCCGGTCACCCGTCGCAGGGCCATCAGAGCCGGCGGCATCAACACCGCGTTGTAGAGGCAGGACGCGATCATGAGCTGAGCCGCTGTTCGCAACGGTGGGATGGGCAGGCCGAGCGCGCCATCGGAGCCGATCAGCACAAGCGAATACAGCACCGTGCTCACGACCACGGCGGCCGCGGGGTGGAAAAGGCTCTCGCGGTCGAGGTTGCGGGCCCAAAAGCCGGTTGCGTACGCGCCGACCAGCAGCGCCAGAGCGTGGGGCCCCAGCGGTCCGGGCGCATTGAGGTCGAGCAGGATGCCACCCACGCATGCCCAGAGCAGTCCGGCACGAACGCCCAGGGTCCACGTCAGCCCCATCACCGCGATGAGCACCACGTTGGCAAACACGCCGGCGATCTCGAGCTGTGAGGCCCACGTGACCTGGACCAGGGCCGCGGCGACCAACAAGAGCAAGCCCGCCACGACTTTCATGAGGGCGTGAAGTCCGTGACCACGATGACCAGGCTCAGCGTCGCGGGATTGTTGACCCAATCGACGAGTGCCGCGTCGACCGTGGCGGCATCGCTGTGGGTGACGTTCACGACCTCGCCTACGACCAGGCCGCGCGGATACCCGCCGCCGATGCCGCTGGTGATCGCCCAATCGCCTTTGGTCGGTGTCGCCCCAACGTGATGCTGGATCTGAATCTGCAGCGCACCGGGGCCGCCGATGACAGTGCCCTGGAGCCCTGATCCCGAAAGGAAAACGTTGGCGCGGCTCTGCGGATCAGCGAGCGTCTGCACGATGGCGCTGTGCGGTCCTGTCTCGCGGACGCGTCCGACGAGGCCGGCTCCGCTCACGACGATCATGCCGGCCTGAACGCCGTCGTCACTCCCGCGGTCGATTTGCAGCGTGCGGCTGAATGCGTCGGGACCCCGACCGATGACCTGCGTCACGACGGTCCGGTGGCCGAACGTGCGCTGGAAGTCGAGAGCCTTGCGCAGCTCGCTGTTGTCGTATGCGGCCGCATTCAGCTCGGCGAGCTGGCGCTTCAAGTCCTGGTTCTCGGCGGTCAGTTTTTGGTTCCGGTCGCGGAGGCTGGCGATGTCACCGAAGATCGCGGTGGCGCGCTCGAGAGTGGTGGCCAGCGACATCATCTGCGCCTCGAGCGGAGCAAGCGTGCTC
>CATPBF010000125.1 GCA_955652585.1 Candidatus Dormiibacterota bacterium
AGGTGGCGTTCGACTGCACGAAGCCCGACGCTCCCAGCTCGAAGCAGGCCTTGGCCTGTAGCGACGCGAATGCGCTCTTTCCCTTCGCAACGACGACCAGATCGCGATGGTCGTCGTCGGCCACGACCGAGAACGGGACGAGCGTGCCGCCTGTAGTGAGCATCGCATAGACCGACAGCAGGTACTCACCGATGCGACCGGCCTGGACGTCGCTGAGCTTGGGCACGGGCGCAGCTTAGCTGCCGTATAACATGGCCGCCGGATGATCGAAAGCGTAGACGTCGCCGTCGTCGGAGCCGGCCAGGCGGGGCTCGCGACCAGCTGGTTCCTGACCCAGGCCGGTGCCGACCACGTGGTGTTCGACCGCGGCCGCGTCGCCGAAACATGGCGCAGCCGGCGCTGGGATTCGTTCTGCCTGGTGACTCCGAACTGGGGGGTCAAGCTCCCAGGCGCCGCGTATGCAGGTCCGGAGCCGGACGGATTCATGTCGCGCGCTCAGCTGGTCGCCTTCTTCGAGTCCTGGGCCGCGTCGTTCCGGCCACCGATTCAGGAGAACGCGACCGTTTCACGGCTCCAGGCAGACTCGGAAGGGCGGTTCTTGCTGAGCCTCGGCGACCGCCAGGTCCGCGCCCGCAGCGTGATTGTCGCCTCAGGGTCATACCAGAAGGCGCACCGACCGGCCGGGGCCGAGACCCTGCCGGCAAACATTCACCAGGTCCTGGCAGAGGACTACGGGAACCCCGCCAAGCTGCCGCCCGGCAATGTCTTGATCATTGGCAGCGGCCAGACCGGCTGCCAGCTGGCGGAGGAGCTGCATGAGGCGGGTCGGAAGGTTTTCGTCGCTTGCGGTCGGTGCCCATGGGCTCCGCGGCGCATCGGCGGTCGCGATTTCATCTGGTGGTTCAGGGAGTCCGGTTATGCCGACCGCACGCCCGACCAGCTCCCATCGCCGGCGGCACGACTGGTCGGCAATCCGCAAGGGACAGGTCACGGGGGCGGGCATGACCTCCATTTCCGCACGCTGCACGCGATGGGCGTCGAGCTCCTTGGACGCTTCTTGGGTGCTGACGGTTCGACGGTTCACTTCGCCGACGACCTGGCCGCAAGCGTCGACTTCGGCGATGCGCGCTGGGCGGAGATAAGGGGCTACATCGACGCGTGCTGCGCCAGGACCGGCATGCCGCGGCCGATCTACGACCTTCCTCCGCCGATGCGGATCAAGACCCGCACCGAGCTTGACCTCGCCCACGAGGGAATCCAAAGCGTCATCTGGACGAGCGGCTACCGACCCGAGTACGGCTGGGTCGAGTTCCCCGTCTTCGACGACATGGGCTTTCCGATCCAGACCGACGGCGCGACTTCGGTGCCTGGGCTGTACTTCGTCGGAGTGCATTGGATGAGAAAGAACAAATCGGCGATCCTCTCCGGAGTCGGCGAGGACGCTGAGATCGTGACGAGGCAAGTTTTGGAGAGCCACCCATAGCAATCGGCTACTGGATCAACCCGTGGTGGCGCGAAACACACACGCTTGACTCGCCGCGATCACCAGATGAATGCAGACAGATGTTGGTGGCCGAGACGGCCGTCATGTGGGGCAAGCCATTTCTTCGTGCCATCGCGGTCCCACGGCCTGACAGGATCGTGATCTTTCGCCGCCGCCGCTTTGTTCGCAACTCTTTTCGAACGTTCGCGTTTGTGACCACACATCCGGGTGGGCGCGGGACCCGGATCGACGTCACGCTGCGATCAGCTCACATAGTCGCCGGGTTCATGACCTTCTGGCTCGGGTTTGCCACTCTCTTCAACGTCCCCATCCTGATCGGGGCGCTAGGCGGCGGGGGCCAACTGGGGGACTTGTTGTTCACGGTCCCCTTCCCACTATTCGGGTTTGGGCTGCTTGCTTTCGGCCGGTGGGAGGCGCGCCCGGACGGCCCGGCGCTGCTCGACTTCATCCGGCAGACCACGGGGGCTCAGGACATGCCGCCGGAGCTCACGCCTTCTTGCTAGCAGCCATTTGGTAAGTTGGCCGGCATGAAGGTCGCGGTGGCGATGTCCGGCGGTGTCGACTCGTCGGTCGCTGCGGCGCTCCTGCAGGCGCAAGGGCACGACGTGGTCGGCATCACGCTCCAGCAATGGCCGCGAGGCGAGACCGAGGAATCGGCCAAGCACGGCGGCTGCTGCTCGCTTTCCGCGGTCGAGGATGCGCGCCGCGTCGCGACTGTCCTCGACATTCCTTATTACTGCTGGAACCTCGAACACGAGTTCGGCGAGCGCGTGATCGAGCCATTCATGCGCGAGTACTCGGAGGGACGGACGCCGAACCCCTGCGTTCGCTGCAATGCATTCGTCCGCTTCGACTTGATGCTCTCCCGTGTGCTGGAGCTCGGCTTCGAGAAGCTCGCCACCGGACACTACGCACGCATCGTCGACGGCGAGGACGGGCCGGAGCTGCACACCGCCTTCGATCCCGCGAAGGATCAGTCCTACATGCTGTATCACCTCGATCGCGATCGGCTCGCGAGCATCGCGTTTCCCCTCGGGCGCATGACCAAGAGCGAGGTTCGCGAGCACGCGCGAGAGTTCGGGCTGCCTGTCGCCGACAAGGCCGAGAGCCAAGAGATCTGCTTCGTGCCTCGCGGCGAGACCGCGCGCTATCTGGCCGAGCGGCTGCCGGTGCGGGCGGGTGCGGTCGTGGATTCGTCGGGACGCGAGCTCGGCAGCCATCGGGGCACGGCGCTGTACACGGTGGGACAGCGGAGCGGGTTTGGGGACCTAAGCGATGCGGGGCCGTGGTACGTGATCAAGATCGACGCTCCCGCGAACCGATTGGTGGTGGGGCGGAGGGAGGAGCTGGCGGTGCGCGAGGTCGAGCTTCGCGATGTCAGCTTCGTCGCCGGGACGGTGGACGAGCCGGCGCGGTGCGAGGCGCGGCTCCGCTATCACTCACAGGCCATCCCCGCGACTTACGCTTCTGGCCGCCTTGCGCTTGACGAGCCCTTCCTCGGAGCGGCGCCGGGGCAGGCCGCGGTGCTTTACGCGGGCACGAAAGTGTTGGGCGGCGGGATCATCGCCTCGGCCATCCTGGGCTCACGCCCCTCTCCCTAACCCTCTCCCCTCAAGGGGAGAGGGGATCACAAGGCGCTGACCAGCCCCTCCTGGTAGAACCGCACGGGGTGGCGAAGCCCGTGGTTGCGTTCGTATTCCGACCACGCCGACTCGTACAGCGCCACACCCTGCAGACGGATCTCTTCTGCCGCCGGCTCGGAGACGCCCGATGCCCGCAACCGCTTGGCCAGAGAGGACAGCGCGAAGTCGCTCAGCTCCTGGCCGTTGACGCGAAGAGGAGGCGGCACCGTGCGCGGGTCTTCGATCGGCAGCCGACGGTCCGGTGCGACCGCGGTCCGCACCGCGGGCTCCAGCAGGTCGAGCACCTTGAGCGTGACCACGCGCGCCAGCTCGGGCTGCTTCGCGATGCGGCGGCGCAGCGCCAGCACGCCAAACCCGATGTGGCGGGACTCGTCGCGAGCCACGGCCGTGAAGCCGGCTACAAAACCGGGCATCATGCCGACGTTCCGCAGGGTGCGCAGGAGGCTCCGCTGGCCGGTGACGGCGAGGTAGCCCTCGATGATCAGGTGATATGTGACGACGCCCTCGACCCAGGCTCGCTCGTTGTGTGGCTCGCGTCGGATGAGGTCCATGGCGTCAACAAGCTGCTTCTCGAAGATCTTTCGGAACCCCTCAGTGGCTCGCGGGCCGATCGCCTCGAGCGCTGCATGGAGGCCTCCACCGACCTCGAGCACGTCCTCGAAGAAGCGTTGAAAGAACACCGTGTGCCGCGCTTCATCTGCGATCTGGGTGGCGAGGAAGATCCGCTCGTCCTCGAATGGCGCCGCATACAGCAGCGGGGCCAGCGTGTCCGTGACCGCCTGCTCTCCGATGAAGAAGAGCGTCATCGTGTTCTGCATGACCTGCCGGATGTTCACAGGCAGGTTCTGCCAGTGCTGGACGTCGGCCGAGAAGTCGAGGTCCGAAACCGCCCACTGCTGCCGTTCCCAACGCCGGTACAAGGAGGCGGTGTCAATCTCCGGTTCGAGCAGGTGGTCCATCTGCGCCTCGACGTCGTCCACGCTGACGCCGACAAGGTCCGCCAGAGGCGCTTCTTCCACGCGCCGGACTGCGTCGAGCACCGATTGAGCGGTCATTGAGGTCGGCCGCTAGTGTAAGTCGCCAATGTGCTTCACGACCCTCTCCCTAACCCTCTCCCCTGTGGGGAGAGGGGATTCGAGTTGATCGAAACCCAGCGGCTCATCATCCGCCTCGCTGAGGTCGAGGACGTGCACGAGGTCATCCGTTTCTATCGCGAGAACCGCGAGCACCTGGAGCCGGTCTCGCCCACGTATCCGCCGGACTTTCTCGACGAGGCGACGTGGCTGGAGCAGGTGCGCAACCGGCTGCCCGAGTTCGCGGCCGGCGCCGGCTTCCGCGCTTTCATATTTACGCGCGAAATGCCGAGCCGGATCGTCGGCAACCTCAACCTCACCCAGGTCGCTCGCGGGGCGTTCCAGTCATGCGTGCTCGGCTACAACCTGGCCGCCGACGAGCAGGGCAAGGGCTATATGACCGAGGCGGTTCGCGGCGCCGTCGCCTTCGCGTTCGAGACCTGGAAGCTGCACCGGGTCGCGGCCAACTACATGCCGAGCAACGCGCGCAGCGCCGCGGTCCTGGATCGATGCGGGTTCCGGATCGAGGGCCATGCGCCCGCGTACTTGCGCATCGACGGGCGCTGGGAGGACCACGTCCTCACCGCGATCATCAACCCGAGCTGGAGCCCTTCGTCGCCTTGAGCGTGCCGCCGCTCGCCGACCTGGCCATCGCCGCGGTGCGCTGGCTCGAATACGCGGGGTTGCTGGGGTTCATCGGGGTGATCGTCGTGAGGAGGCTCGCCGCGATGCCGCCGGCGCTTCATTGGGCCCGCCCTTCGACGCAGCCGGCGCTGGCGGCAGCGTTCACAGGTGGCGTCGCGGTGCTGATCGGTGAATGGTTGCGCAGCGGGCATCTGTCGAGCGCGATCATCGTTCGCGTCGCCGCGGAAGGCATCGCTCTCGCCTTGTGCGTCTACGTCCGTCGATGGGTGGTTCCTCCGGCCATCTTGGCGGTGCTGGCGCTACCGTTCGCCGGCCACGCAGCGGTTGCCGGTCCGACCGGCGGCGCGATCTTCATCGACGCCTTTCACGTCCTGTCGGCCGGGGCGTGGGGAGGAGGCATCGTGGTGCTGGCCCTGTTGCGCCCTCCGGACGGTTGGGGAGGCAAGGAAGGCCGCGCCTTGCTCGCGCGTTTCGGCCCTGTCGCATTCCTTGCGTTCACCGCCACTGCGCTGAGCGGAGCGCTCCGTGCGGCCGAGGTGCTGGGCTCCGCGAGCTATTTGTTCTCAACTCCGTACGGCCTGGTCCTGGCCGCCAAGACGGCCGGAGTTCTCGTCATGGTGGCGATGTCCGCGGTCGGTTGGAGTCGCGGCTGGCGCTTTACGCGCCTGGAAGGGGTGGTCGTCCTGTTCGTGCTCGCCGCTACGGCCATGCTGGCCGCCTTTCCCATGCCTCCGGAGTATCCAATCGTCGAACTCGCCGGCCGGTGATTCCAGGCTTAGACTCTGCACATGGCCACCGTGCGGGAGGTCATGAGCGAGACCCTGTTCACGGTCAGCCCCTCGACGACCGTAGGCGAAGCGGTGGCGCTCATGGCCCAGCATCGGGTGGGCTCGATGCTGGTCATGGAGCACACCAGGCTGGCGGGTATCTTCACGGAGCGCGACACTGTTCGTGCGATCTCGAACTCCCATGATGCGCCCTCGCATGAGGTCTCCTCGTGGATGACGCATGAGCCCATGACCGTCGGCCCGGACGAACGGGTCGAGGACGCCCTGCAGACCATGCTCGACCGCGGATTCCGACACCTGCCCGTCGTCAAGGATGGCGAGGTGATCGGTATCGTTTCGATTCGAGATCTCGCCGGCTAAAGCCGGCGTTGTAAACTGAGCGGCCCCCGCCAGCCATTGGTTTCGCGTGCCCAAAATGCGGCGCGCCACGGAGTGAATTTTCTTGGGTCTACTGGCGCTGCGGCGCTACCTCCCGTACATGCGGCCCTATCTCGGGCTGGTCGTCATCTTCGGCCTGTCGCAACTGGGGAGCCTCGCGGCCGCGGCGTCGATTCCGAAGGTGATCCAGACGATCATCGATGGGCCCATCACGCATCACCAGCTTGGACAGCTGCTCCCGATGGCGGGGCTGCTGCTGCTCATCGGCCTGCTCGAGTTCGTATTCATCTACTTGCGCCGCAACTACTCCGGCGTCGCCTCGCTCCGAATGGAGACCGACCTTCGCAACGATTTCTACGCGCACCTGCAGAACCTGCATGTCTCCTTCCACGACAACTGGCAGTCGGGCCAGCTGCTGTCGCGGGCGATCTCGGACATCGCCACAGTGCGCCGGTTTATAAGCTTCGGCCTGATCTGGTTCCTGCAAACCTTCGTGACCTTCGCGGTCGTGTTGGTGCTGATGCTGGGGCTGGATTGGGAGCTCGCCCTAGTGGTCGTGGTGTTCATGCTGCCGATCGCTTACTTCAGCTATCGGTTCCACGAGAAGTACAAGCCGATCGCGAGGCGGCTGCAGGACCAGCAGGGCGACCTCACCACGATCATCGAAGAGATGGCCACCGGCGTGCGCATCATCAAGGCCTTCGGGCGGATGCTGCTGATGCAGAAGCCTTTCGAGGACCAGGCCCGGCTCCTGCGCGCCACCAGCCTGGAGGGCATCGCGGCTCGGTCGCAGCTCTGGACCCAGCTCAACTTCCTGCCCAACCTGTCGCTGGTGGCGGTGCTTCTGCTCGGCGGATTCCACGTCGTGCAGGGCAGCCTCACCATCGGCGGCCTGGTCGCCTTCATGAACTACGTCTTCATGCTCACGTGGCCAATGGACGCCATCGGATATGTGCTCTCGATGAGCGAGGAATGCCAGACCGCGTCGGAGCGGCTCAACGAGGTGCTCGATTCGCGCCCTGAGATCGCCGACCGCGCCGGCGCGCGCTCTCTCGACCAGTGCAAGGGGAGGATCGAGTTCCGCGGAGTCGGGTTCAAGTACCCGAAATCCGACGAGTGGATCCTGCGGAACCTCAACCTGGTCATCGAGCCGGGAGAGACGGTGGGAATCGTCGGCCGGACCGGCAGCGGCAAGACCACGCTCGCATACCTGCTGCCGCGCCTGTACGACGTGGCGGAAGGCCAGGTGCTTCTCGACGGGGTCGACGTGCGCGATCTGTACCTGCGTTCGCTGCGCTCGCACATCGGCGTCGCCTTTGAGGATCCGATCCTTTTTTCGGCATCGGTCCACGAAAACCTGGTCATGGGGCGACCGGTGGTGTCAGACGAGGAGCTCAAGCGGGCGATCGACGTCGCGCAAGCCGGCTTCGTCTGGGAGCTTCCGTGGGGACTCGAGACGCGGGTCGGCGAGCAGGGCTACACGCTTTCGGGCGGCCAGCGCCAGCGGCTGGCGCTCGCCCGCGCCGTGCTGGGCGACCCGCCGGTGTTGGTGCTTGATGATCCGCTCTCTTCGGTAGACGTCCATACCGAAGCGGTCATCGAACAGTCATTGGCACGAGTGCTGGAAGGAGTGACCGCGCTGCTCGTGGTGCACCGGCCGTCGACGCTGGCGTTGGCCGATCGGGTCGCGTTGGTCGACGGCGGCACTGTGGTCGCGACCGGCACTCACTCGGAGCTGCTGAAATCGAACGACCTGTATCGCGCCCTGCTCTCGCAGGAATTCGACCCGGTCAAGTCTCCGGTGCAGGGGAGCGGGAGGGCAACAGCATGAGTGTCCTGGCTCCAGCCGATCGCTGGCGCGGCGTCGCGTCCGAAGAGGTGGACGATTTCTCGCCCAGCGTGGCCGGGCTGCTGAGGCGCCGCAGCCGCCGCCTGCTAGCGAGCCTCGCGCGTCCATACCGTACGGAGCTGCTGGTCGCGACGGTCCTGATCCTCGTCCGCTCGGCGGCCTACCTTGCGCTGCCTTACCTGGTCGGGCTCGGCATCGACAAGGGGATCAGGCCGGGGCGCACCGGCAACCTGACGACGCTCGCGATCATCGTCGGGGCGCTGCTGCTGGCGTTGATGATCAACGCTGCCGCCAACTACTTTTTCCTGCTCCTCTCGGGCCGCCTCGGCGCCGACATCCTGTTCGACCTTCGCCGGACGCTCTTCGCGCACGTGCAGGAGCTGTCGCTCTCGTTCTACGAGCGCTACACATCCGGGCGCATCATCTCGCGGCTGACTTCGGACATCGACGCGCTCAACGAACTGCTCGCGACGGGTCTGACGTCGGTGATCACCTCCCTGATATCGGTGGTCGCGATCACTGTGATCCTCCTGCGATTGGACGCGCGCCTGGGCCTCGTGACATTGGTCGCCATGCCATTGGTGCTTGCGCTCACGTGGTGGTTTCGCAGCAATTCCGCACGTTCATACCGAGCCGTGCGCCGCGCGATCGTGCTCGTCATCGTTCACTACGTCGAGTCGCTCGGCGGCATTCGAGCGGTGCACGCGTTCAGGCGCGAGCCCCGCAACCAGGAGATCTTCGAGGACGTCAACGGCCGCTACCGAGACGCCAACATCTGGTCGAACCGTCTGGCCTCGACATTCGGTCCGGCCATCAACCTGCTCGGCCGGCTCACGACCACGCTGGTGCTGCTGTTCGGGGGCTACCTCGTCGTCCAGGGCCAGCTGACGCTGGGCGTACTGACCGCGTTCGTCCTTTATCTGCGGCAGTTCTTCGAGCCGATGCAGGACCTGTCGCAGTTCTACAACGTCTTCCAGGCGGCCGGCGCTGCGTTGGAGAAGCTCGCCGGCGTGATCGAGGAGAGCCCCACCGTGCCGGAACCCGCGAGCCCAGTCCGGATGGGGGAGATCAAAGGCGCCGTTGCCTTCGAAGGCGTGACCTTCGCCTATCGCGACAAGGCTGTCCTGCACGACATCGACATCCGCATCCCGGCCGGGCAGATCGTCGCCCTGGTCGGTGAGACGGGGGCGGGCAAGACCACCATGGCGCGACTGATGGCGCGCTTCTACGACCCGAGTGCCGGGCGCGTGACGCTGGACGGCGTCGACTTGCGCTCGATCGCCACCGACGAGTTGCGAAGAGCGGTCACGGTGGTGACGCAGGAGAGCTTTCTCTTCTCTGGCAATGTCGGCGACAACCTCCTGTTCGGCCGGCCAGAGGCGACCCGCGATGAGATGGAGGCGGCCGCGCGCGCGATCGGCGCCCACGACTTCATCAGCGCGCTGCCCAACGGTTACAAAACCGACGTGAGGCGACGCGGGGTCCGCTTGTCGTCGGGCCAGCGCCAGCTGGTGGCCTTCGCGCGGGCCTTCCTGGCCGACCCGCGCGTGCTCATCCTGGACGAAGCCACGTCGTCGCTCGACCTTCCTTCCGAGCGCCTGGTGCAGAGGGCGCTCCGCACCCTGTTGCGCGAGCGCACGGCGGTGATCATCGCCCACCGCCTGTCGACCGTCGATATCGCCGACCGCGTGCTGGTCATCGACGGCGGGCGGGTGGTCGAAGACGGCCCCCCCTCGGAGTTACGCGAGCGCGGCGGCCGCTACGGATCGCTGCATCGGGCCTGGGTGGAGTCTTTGGCCTAGAGGCCAGGCCCGACCGCGCACAGTTCGGGACCGTGAGGACGAGGGTTCAAATCCCTCGCCTCCGTCAGTCTTAGACTTCGCCCCCGACCAATTTCTGATCTCAGAAACGTTGGCCGGCGGAGCTAACGAGTTAAGTGCGTCGTATCGGTTTCAGCGCTGGGCGTAGGCCCGCCGCGACAATCACGGTCATCACCCTCAGTGTCGATCTTTGGCTTAGGAGTTGGCAGTAACTAATCAGTCAAAGACCCGTTTATTATGTTTGGGAAGAAGTTTGGTCCGCAAGCGATTGGTGTGGCTGTCGGTTGCCGTATTGGTACTGTCCGCGGTCGCTGGATGCGGTAGGCCTCCAGTCGCTACTGGAAACGCATCTGACACTCGCCCCTCGTCGCCAAGCTCCGCACCAGCGCTAACACCGAGTCCACCGCTAGCTGCGTGCACGAGCCAAGCATTGCCACCTGGCCGGGCGGGCATGACTTTTGTGTACATGCCCGACCGCCAAGAAGCTTTGCTGTTTGGCGGTCAGGACGCAGCCAACCGGTATCTCAATGACACATGGACATGGAAGGCAGGATGTTGGACCCAACGCGCTCCAAGTCATAGCCCCGCGGCTCGCACCAACGCCGCTGCGGCCTACGACGCTGTCCGCCACATTGTGGTCGTTTACGGCAGCTACCCTTTGACGACGGGCTTCGCGACTGATACGTGGACGTGGAACGGCGACGATTGGCAGCAAGCTACTACCACCGAACCGCCCGGCTACGTGGCTGTCGCCGCTTACGACCCACACATCCAGCGAGTCGTCCTGTTCGCCGAGAGGATGGCGCAGACATGGACATGGGACGGGACCCAATGGCAGCAACTGTCACCGGAGACGGAGCCACCCGGCAGTCAAGCCGGGTCTAGCATGACGTTCGATCCCGCTTCCCATGCGGTTCTGCTATTCGGCGGCATCGGCCCTAATCACGAATACCTGGCCGACACCTGGGCTTGGAATGGGGTCACATGGCACCAAATGACTCCGCAGACGAAGCCACCTGGTCGGGCCTACGCCACATTGATATCTGCTTCGTCAACGAACGGCGTGTTGCTCGTCGGGGGCGAGAACGGCGCGATACTGGCCGACGCGTGGCGGTGGGACGGGACAACATGGAGTCTCGCGGCGTCGATTGGTCCGCGTGTAGGGGCTGGCGCGATTGACACGGGAAGCAGCGTCGTGTTGTTCGGTGGTGCTACCGACAAGCAGCTGACCAATGAAGCATGGGCTTGGGATGGAGTCACGTGGTCCAAGCAATAGGCGGCCGCCCACGCTGGCAATCGATGGTAGCCCTAGCTGCGCTGACAATAGCGACGTTGGGTGCTTTGACAAACCAGGTGACAGCGCGAGCCAATACATACGGGAATACGGACCAGTTTGAGCTGTCAAACCAGATCGCATCGCCGTGGTGGGGAGGCGTATCTAGAGGGGTAAATCAGCGCTACGGATGTACGGACCTTGGACCCCCGGAAGATCCGGCACCCGGCTACTGCCCATACCCCTTTTCCGCGGGTTGGCACCAGGG
>CATPBF010000126.1 GCA_955652585.1 Candidatus Dormiibacterota bacterium
CGGCTTCGTGATCAAGTATTTCGGGTTACCGGGATCAGGAGGCTATGGCGCCACCAAGGTCGTTGATCTTGGATGGTTTGCCATCCCGGTCAGCCTGTTCTGGTTGCTGGGGATGCAGAACACGGTCAACTTCCTCGACGGCGTCGACGGTCTGGCTGCGGGCGTCGTATTCATCGTCGCCCTCACGTTGTTGATCGCCGCCGCCGGCAAGGACCAGATCGAGGTGGTACAGCTTGCCGGCGCCGTCGCGGGCGCATGTGCGGGCTTCCTGCTGTTCAACTTCCATCCCGCGCGCATCTTCATGGGCGACTCCGGCTCTCACTTCCTCGGAGCGGCGCTAGCGGTGATATCGATCCTGGGGGTGGCGAAGGTCGCCGTGGCGTTCGCGCTGGCGGTCCCGATCCTTGCTCTGGCGCTGCCCATTGCAGACACCGCCTGGGCAATCGTGAGGCGACGCCGCGTGCGCATGTCGGTCGCGAGCCCGGACCTGCAGCACCTGCATCACCGGCTCCAGGCTTTCGGGCTCAACCCAAGGCAGACGTGCTACGTGTTCTACGCCGCGACGGCGTTGCTAGGCACGATCGGCCTGATGTTTTTCGGACACCGCCGGATCATCGGCGCAGTCGTCGTGGCAGCGCTGGTGCTGGCGTCGACCGTGGCGGCGGACCGGCTGCAGAAGGCCGGAGTCCGCATCCCAGCGCCGTTCCTACGCCGCCTCTTGGCCGAACCTGGCAGACGGTAGGATTAGGTCGGGCATGGCGCGCCCCTCGAATCCCGGTCCGACCGGGGGAGACCTGGCCGGAATCGGGATGTATTTCGCCGCCGCGGTCCTGCTCCCGCTGCTGGCAGGGGTCGGGCTGGACAGCTGGTTGCATACAGGGCCCGTGTTCGTCCTGGTCGGGTTGTTCGTCGGCCTGGTGTCAGGTGGAGTCGCCATCTGGATGAAGGTGAGGGAGTTCACGAAGTGATGGTCGAGCCGGGCACGCGCAAGGTGCGGTCCAACCTCCTTCGCGCGACGGTCGTGGCATCTGCCGTTCTGGCCGCCGGCATCGCGCTGGTCGCGCAATTGACCGGTCACCTGGCCGCAGGCATCGGTCTTGGAGCGGGGGTTCTGATCGGCTCTGGAAATGGCTATTTGGTCGGCGCTTTGCTCGACCGAGGTACCCCGATCGTCGCGGGGAGCATCGTGCGGCTCGCATTTTTGAGCGCACTTGCGCTCGGGGCTGCACTGGTGCTTGGCAGTTCAGCCTGGTCAGTCATCCTGGGGGTAGGTCTGGCTCAGTTCGTGATGGTGGCGGCCGCCGTGCGCCAGGGTCTGCGCGCGTGATCTACATCGAAGCGGCTCCGGGCACGCATCCGACGATCGACCTTGGGTGCGGGACCCTGTGCACCTTCAACTATGACAGCGTGATCTCAAGCGCCATCGCCGTCATCGCCACCTTGGGAGTTGCCTTCTGGCTTCGCTCTCAGCTGCGGGAAGGCGAACCCACCAAGGCGCAGGCCATATTCGAATGGGGCTACGACCAGCTGCGCGCGCTCATCAAGAGCAACGTCTCGGACGATGCACTCTTCATCATCCCGCTGGCGATGACGCTCTTCCTGTTCATCCTGATCGCGAACTGGATCGAGATCTTTCCACTCGCGATCTTCCCAATCCTGCACGGGGCGAATGCCGATCTCAATCAGACGCTCGCGATGGCGCTGGTCGTGATCGGTGTTGTGCAGTGGTACAGCGTCCGTACGCTGGGTTGGCGCGGCTATTTCCGGCGCTTCACCAAGCCGTTCGAGCTACCGCTCCCGGTACGGATAGTCTTCACGCCGCTCAACATTCTCGAGGAGGCCGTCAAGCCGTTGACGCTCTCGCTTCGTCTGTTCGGAAACATCTTTGCCGGCGCGGTGATGATCGGCCTGATTGCGAGCCTCGCAAACCTTCAGCTGCCCGTTGTGGGAACCGTCGTCGGCACCGTTCTGGGCTCTTTGGTACTCATCGTGTGGAAGGCGTTCGACGTGATCTTCATCGGGTTCATTCAAGCTTTCATCTTCATGCTGCTGACGGTCATCTACTTTGGCGCAGCCCGAGAGGGCCTCGAACATGAACACCACTAGGAGGGGACATGACTGACCACGGAATAACGCTTGCAGGAGCGCTGATTGGCTTCGGCCTCGCCCTTGGGCTGGGCGCCATTGGCGCCGCCGTCGGTGACGGTCTGGCCGGCAACGCATTCATCAGCGGCGTCGCCCGCCAGCCCGAGGCACAGGGGAGGATGATCCCCTGGCTCTTCACGATCGTTGGTCTCGTCGAGGCGATGTACTTCATCAACCTCGCCTTCGGGTTCGTGTTCATAAGCCAGGTCGCCCCCAAGTAAATGACCTTTCTCGCAGGCACGGCCGGCGTAATCGACATCAACGGGACGGTCATCGTCGAGCTCATCACATTTCTGGTGATGATGGCGATCCTTGCCCGCTGGGTCTATCCCGAGGTCGTCAGGCTGGCCGAGGGGCGTCAGCGTCAGGTGGTCGAGCAATTGAAGGACGCCGAGAAAGCCCGCGCCGCTGCGGAGGCAGCGCTCAAAGAGGCTGAGGCGAAGCTGAACGAGGCTCGAAAGACGGCTCAGAGTGTCATCGATGCCGCGAGCAAATCAGCAGAGCAGCTCCGCCAGGACCTCAAGCAAAAGGCGGAGGAGGAAGCCCACCGCATCCGCGAGTCCACGAGCAAGGAGATCGAAGCCGAGCGGCTGAAGGCGATCCAGTCTGTGCGCAGCGAGGTCGCGGGCCTGGTCGTGGCGGCGACTGAAAAGGTGATCGGCGAGACACTCGATGTGGCGAAGCACAAGGAGCTGATCGAGAAGGCCATCGAGGAGGTCGCGAGTGGCAACGGCAGCCGCTAAGCGTTACGCGCGGGCAGTCTTCGAGCTTGCCTCCGAGGAGGGTCATGTCGAGGAGTGGCTCCGCCATCTCGCCGCGATCAAAGACCTCATGAGCGATCCTGCAGTGGCGGCAGTGCTCGAGAACCCGACGATCCCCGTCCCGCGTCGCATGGAGCTGATCGCGGCGCCGCGATTCCTGGACCCGGAGGCGACCAACCTGGTTCGGATGCTCGTCGAGACCCGGCGCGTGGATGAGATTGCCGGCATCCTCGACGAGTTCGAGCAGCTCGCCGACGAAGCCGCGGGGCGCGTGCGGGCCACCGTGACGACTGCTGTCGAGCTCTCGACCGATGACCGCGAGCGCGTGGGCAGGCAATTGTCAGAGCGCCTGGGCAAGGAAGTGCGCGTCACAGCGACGGTCGACCGCCGAATCATCGGTGGGCTCAAGCTCCAGTACGGCGATCACCTGGTCGACGCCAGCCTCGCATCGCGATTGCAGCAGCTGCGCCGCCTCCTGGCGGACGCGTCCTAGGAGGACCGAAAACAAGTGGGCATCAGCACCAAAGAGATCTCCGAGGTCATCAAGGCTCGCCTGAAGGACTTCGATGCCAGCCTGGTGGCGACCGACGTAGGCCGCATCGTTGCCACCGGCGACGGCATCGCCCAGGTCTACGGGCTGCAGAACGCTATGGCGGGCGAGCTGTTGGAATTCCCACGGGAGACCTACGGGCTGGCCCTCAACCTCGAGGAGGACCAGGTTCGCGCCGTGATCCTGGGCGAGTTCGGCCACCTGCACGAGGGCGACGAGGTGCGCACGACCGGGCGGTTGCTCGAGGTTCCGGTCGGCGAGGAGCTCATCGGCCGCGTGGTCAACCCGTTAGGCGTGCCGATAGACGGCAAGGGCCCGGTCAAGACCACGAAGACGATGCCGCTCGAGAAGATCGCCCCGGGCGTCATCACGCGCCAGCGCGTCGACAGCCCAGTTCAGACCGGGATCAAGGCGATCGACACGATGATCCCGCTCGGACGCGGCCAGCGCGAGCTGATCATCGGCGACCGGTTCACCGGCAAGACCACTGTCCTGCTCGACACGATCATCAACCAGAAGGGCAAGGACCTGATCTGCGTCTACGTTGCCATCGGTCAGAACGCCGCGTCGATCGCTCGCGTCGCAGCGACCCTCGAAGAGAACGGCGCGATGGGGTACACGATCATCGTCGCCGCCACGGCATCCGAGCCTGCTTCGCTCAACTTCATCGCGCCCTACGCCGGATGCGCTATGGGCGAGTACTTCATGGATCAGGGCAAGGACGCGCTGTGCTGCTACGACGACCTGACCAAGCAGGCGTGGGCCTACCGCCAGGTCTCGGCGACTCTTCGCCGGCCGCCTGGCCGCGAGGCCTACCCGGGCGACGTCTTTTACTTGCACTCGCGTCTGCTCGAGCGCGCCGCGAAGATGAACAAGGCGCACGGTGGGGGCTCGCTCACGGCGCTGCCGGTGATCGAGACCCAGGCCAACGACGTGTCGGCTTTCATCCCGACCAACGTGATCTCGATCACGGACGGCCAGATCTATCTCCAGTCCGACCTGTTCAATGCCGGCCAGCGCCCCGCGCTCAACGTCGGCATCAGCGTTTCGCGTGTCGGTGGCGACGCGCAGACGAAGGCCATGCGCCAGGTCGCCGGCCAGCTCCGGCTCGACCTCGCGCAGTACCGCGAGCTCGCGGCCTTCGCGCAGTTCGCCTCCGACCTCGACACCCAGACCCGCAACCAGCTCGAGCGCGGCGCGCGGTTGACCGAGCTGCTCAAGCAGGACAAGTACCAGCCGGTCCCTCTGGCCGAGCAGGTGGCTGTGATCTACGCGGGGACTCAGGGGTATGTCGACAAGGTGCCGACGGCGCGCGTCCGGGAATGGGAGGCTTCATTCGTGCGCTTCATGAGGAGCGAGCGGCCTGGGGTGCTCGAGGCGATCGACAAGCAGAAAGCGCTGGATGACAACCTATTCGAGCGATTGAAGGCCGCGATCTCGACTTTCAATCACCAGTTCGGAGTCGAGGGCTACGAAGACGTGCCCGATCCCGCCCCGAAAGCCGAGCCCAAGGTCGCGGGCCCGAAGGCTGAGGCTGAGGCTAAGGCAGAAGCGCCGAAGGCAGAGACAAAACCGAAGGCCGCACCGAAGAAGCCCAAGGCCTCCGGTACCAGCCACTAATGCCCGCCTACAGAGACATCGTCCGCCGGATCGACAGCATCAAGAACACGCAGAAGATCACCAAGGCGATGCAGGTGGTCGCCGCGACGAGGTTGCGCCGCGCGCAGGCGGCGGTGCTGGCGACGCGGCCTTACTCCGAGAAGATGCTCGAGGTCCTGCAGACCGCCGGCGAACGGGCAACCGAGTACAAGCACCCGTTCCTGGTGCGGCGCGAAGGCACGCGGGCGGTGATGATCCTCGTCACCACAGACAAAGGGCTGACCGGGGCGCTCAACGTCAACAACATCCGTGCCGGCACTCGCTACATGTCCGAGCACTACCCGGACCAGCAGAAGTACGTAACTCTCGGCCGCAAGGGTCGTGATTTCCTGCTGCGCTTTCGACGGAATGTGATCGCGGACGCGAGCGGCCTTCCGGACCGGCCGTCCATCGCAGGAATCCTGTCGAGCGTCGCGGTCGCCCTCGAGGAA
>CATPBF010000127.1 GCA_955652585.1 Candidatus Dormiibacterota bacterium
CCCTCACCCTGGGTGAGTGGGAAACGGTGTACAAGGTCTTCAATCGCGAACCGCCTCGCTAAGCTCTGACGGCGGTGGAAGAACCGATCCGGTTTCCGGTCGAGGCGCCAGGCGGCTTCCGGACCGTCCTGAAGTTCACCGCGTTCCGGAACATATGGTTCGCGCAGCTCGCAGCCCAGCTGGCGGACAAGTTCCTCTTGTTCTCGCTGATCATTCTGGCCTTCAAGATCTCAGGCGGCAGCACTCCGGTCGCGATCACGCTGTTGACGTACACAGTGCCCGCGGTGTTGCTGGCGCCGCCGGCCGGAGTCATCGCGGATCGCATGAACCGCAAGCAGATCATGATGTGGTCCAACTTCGGTCGCGCCGCCGCGGTCGTGCTCATCCCGCTCGCGGCGCTCGTGCCCGGACTAAAGGACGACTTCCTTCATCTGCTCCTGATCACCCTCATCTTCTCCTCGGTCGGGCAGCTGTTCGCGCCGGCGGAAGCGGCGGTGATTCCGACCATACTTCCGCGCTCGGCATTGATCACCGCCAACTCCATGGCGCTCTTGACCATGGTGCTCACCCTTGTCGTCGGCGGCGCCCTCGCGCCGATCCTGTCTCGTATCGACCTTTACACGCCCTACTGGATGGCAGCCGTCTTGCTCACCCTCGCCGGCGCGCTGATCTTCGCTTCGGACATCCCGCCGTTGCCGCCCACGACCGAGCCACCTGTGGAGGAGAGCCGCAGCCGGTTCCGCCGGATGCTGGCCGACATCAAGGAAGGCCTCGATGCGCTGCGCGCCTCCCGCGGCCTCCTGCTCGCTTTCGGCCAGGTGAGCATCGCGGTGCTCGTCCTCTTCATGTTGTTCACGCTTGCGCCGGCGTACGTCAGCCGGGTCATCGGGATTGCCCCGCAGGACTCCTACGTGATCCTCGGGCCCGCCACGGGAGGAGCCATTGTGAGCGCGGTGTTGCTCGGTCAGTTCCTTCGCAACGTTGAGCGCTCGCGCGTCTTGATTGGATCGCTGCTCGCCAACGGCCTCACCCTGCTGGCGCTCGCCGCCGTGCCTCAAGCCATGGCGCAGGTACCGGACCTGCGCGTGCACGCCCGCATCACCGGCGCCGTGTTCAGCCTCCTTCTCGGAATCGAGTTCGGCGCGATCATGATCCCGGCCGTCACGTATCTCATGGAGAGCACGAGCGACGAGATCCGCGGCCGGATCTTCGCTCTCCTATACATGGTGATCAACGGGGTCACAGCCATCCCGGTGCTCGCCGCGGCCGCGCTCTCAGACCTCATCGGCACCGCGCACGTGATCGGGGGATTGGGGGTTCTCCTGGTCGCCGGCGGCGTGGCGATCGCTACGGTCGGGCGGCGCGCCTTCGAGCCAGCACGGCGATGACGACGATCACGACCACGACCACGAGGCCCCCGATCCCGACGTCGCGGATGACCGTGGTGATCAGGGAGAGGTTGCTGCCGAGGAGGTAGCCCGCCACGCCGACGGCGGTCGCCCACGCCAGGCCGCCGAGGGCGCTCAACAGCTGGAAGCGCCAGAACGGCATGTGCGCCATGCCGGCCAGCATCGATCCCCACGTCCTCAGCCCAAGGATGAATCGGGCGGCCAGGACAGCCTTGTCGCCATGCCGAGCGAAGAACAGCTCCGCACGAGCGATGTGCTCCGGCCGGATTCGAAACAGGTGCCCGAAGCGTTCGACGAACGGCCTCCCGCCTCGGCGCCCGAGGTAGTAGCCGATGTCGGCGCCCGCCACGGAACCGAGGAAGCCGAAGAGGATGACCAGCACGATGCTGTGGTGGCGCGCCGCCGCCCATGCGGCCGCGGCGAGCAGCAGGGCCTCACCGGGGAAAGGCACGCCGGCGCTTTCGATGAGGATGCCGAGTCCCGCCGCGGGGTAACCGAGCGCGTCGACGATCGCAGTTGGGTTCACGGGCAGTTCCCTCTCCCCTCCGGGGAGAGGGTTAGGGAGTGGGGCGGGAGCAGTTGCAAGCCGCTCATATACTGACGGCCTCATGGCCGACTACGGCGATCACGAGTCGAGCGACGATCCGCTCCACATCCTGCGGCACTCCAGCGCGCACCTGCTCGCCGCCGCCGTGATGGAGCTGTACCCAGACGCCAAATACGGAATCGGGCCGCCGGTGCAGGACGGCTTTTACTACGACTTTGCCTTCAGCAAGCCCATCTCCGAGTCGGACCTCGGCGCCATCGAGTCACGCATGCGGCGGATCGCGCAGGAGGACCGGCCCTTCGTCAGGGACATCGTTACGCGCCAGCAGGCCCTGGACGAGTTTCGCAAGCGCGGTCAGGACTACAAGATCGAGCTGATCAACGACAAGGTCGAAGGCGATGAGGTCAGCCTTTACCGGACCGGCGACTTCGTCGACCTGTGCCGGGGACCTCATGTGCGCTCGACCAAGGATCTGAAGGCGTTCAAGTTGCTGCGCGTCGCGGGCGCCTACTGGCGAGGCGACGAGAAGAAGCCCCAGCTGACGCGCATCTACGGCACCGCGTGGCCGACGGCCAAAGAGCTCGAAGAGCACATGAAGTTCCTCGAGGAGGCGGAGAAGCGGGACCACAAGAAGCTGGGCAAGGATCTGAAGCTCTTCATGGTCGACGAGCGCGTCGGCCCCGGGCTTCCGATCTGGTTGCCGGCCGGAGCGACCGTCCGCCGCGAGCTCGAGCGCTTCATCGTCGACGAGGAGCTGGCTCGTGGCTACCTGCACGTGAGGACTCCCGATGTCGCGCGCCTCGACCTGTATCGGCAGAGCGGCCACGCCCAGCTCTATGCCGAGTACATGTATCCGCCCATGCGGTTCGAGGACGGGGAGGAGCTGGAGCTGCGTCCCGTCAACTGCCCGCATCACATCGTCGTCTTCCAATCAGAGCTGCGGAGCTACCGCGAGCTGCCGATGCGTATCGCCGAGATCGGCAACAACTGGCGGTATGAACGCTCGGGCACGCTCAGCGGGATGAATCGTGTTCGAGCCTTCGCCCTCAATGACGCGCACATCTTCTGCACGCCGGAGCAGCTCATGGATGAGGTCAAGGGCTCGATCGAGCTCGCCCTGTACTTCTCGAAAGTGCTTGGCATCGACGAGTTTTCGTACCGCCTGTCGGCCCGCGACAACGTCAAGGAGAAGTGGCTGGGGACTGAGGAGCAGTGGCAGCTGGCGCAGGCGGCGCTCAGCGAGGCGCTCGAATCGATGGGCCAGAAATATGAGATCGGGGTCGGAGAGGCGGCGTTCTACGGGCCCAAGATCGACTTCCAGGTCA
Source organism: Candidatus Dormiibacterota bacterium (assembly GCA_955652585.1). Taxonomy (GTDB): domain Bacteria; phylum Chloroflexota; class Dormibacteria; order Dormibacterales; family Dormibacteraceae; genus UBA10449. Next base: position 3,282 of record CATPBF010000127.1, read on the forward strand.
AAGACGCCCATCGACGCGAGTTCACGAACTCGACGGTGCAGGTGGACTTCCAGCTGCCCGAGCGTTTCGAGCTCGAGTACGTCGCAGAGGATGGATCACGCCAGCGACCGGTGATGGTGCATCGGGGCGCTGCCGGCGCGATGGAGAGGCTGTTCAGCTATCTGATCGAGCGCTACATGGGCGCGTTTCCGACCTGGCTCCATCCGGTGCAGGTGGTCGTCATCCCGATCACCGACGCCGAAGGCGAGTACGCACGCCGTGTGGCGGCTCGCCTGCGCGAAGCGAAACTTCGCGTCGAGGTCGACGATCGGTCGGAGCGGATGCAACGCAAGATCCGCGACGCGCAGGCGCGCAAGGTCCCGTACATGGCGATCCTCGGCGGCCGGGAGGCGGAGTCGACTCACGTGAACGTCCGCGACCGATCTGGCCATCAGACCGACGAATCGCTGGAAGAGTTCGCGCAGCGAGTGGCGCAAGAGGTCGCCGAGCGCCGCCGCTGACCTTATGAGCTGACTTAGCGCGCCGCTGGCGCCAACCGCGCCCTACACCCCGCCTGCTAGCACGCCGTTGGCGCCAAACGTGCCGAATCGGGGAATTTAAAGGCCGCCTGGCAATCGGCCGGCGCAGGTTCCTTGGACGGCGACCGGAATCACTGCCCCGGTCGTGACATTGCCGATGCGAGGCTGCTGCTGCACATCGCCGCCCGAGATCACGTGGGTCGAGTCGATCCAGCCGCACGCCTGAAGCTTGAGGGTGGTGTTGGTCCGATAGATTGCAGTGGTGGAACCCGACACGACGGCCACGTGCTGCCCATCGGGGGATAAGTAGGCCGGCGTCGGGGAGCCGATCGGAAAGCCGCCAATTTGCACGGCTGTCCAGTTGTAGATGGTCGCCACAGTAAACGTGTTGTTTTCGCAGACGGCTCCAGCCGGCGAGGGCGGGCCTGCGAGCACGCAGGTCGGACCACCGATGGTGAAGCGGCGCGTCGCAGTCGCGGGATCCACCACGTGCAGCTCCAACGGCCCGCAGCAGAACTGTCCTCCGCCCTGCGCACAGGACGGCACCTTGGCAACGACAAGGTTGTCGTTTCCGTGCCAGCCGATCGGCCACAGCCCGAAAGCACCGGTCGAGTTGAATATCTCCACATGGTTGGTGGCGCCGTTGAGGTCCTCGACGTAGAGCCTGAGCGAGACTCCCGAGGCGGTGAAATCGCTGACGATCACCGCGATCCGCTGGTCGTCAGGGCTGACAGCAAACATGCTTCGGCGTCCGCCGCCCACCGGCACCGTCGTGGCGCGACCAATCTCGCCCTGGACGGTCATGAAGCGAACCACGCCCTGCGCATCCATGTAATACGCGCGGTCGTCGCTGGTGCTGATGGGGAGGGGGAGGACTGCCGCGGCCGCATCGCCGCACGTGACCGGCGTCGGGCTACTGGGCTGCGCCGACACGACCACCTTGCCGCTGGCAGCGACGATGCTCACGGTGTACGTGTCGCCCGATGGTTGGGTCGATAGGACGGCGAAGGCACCCGTCAGAGGAACGGGAGATGCCACAGGTGAGGCGGTGGGAGAGCCCGAAGACGAACCGGTCGGCGAGGCCGCGGCGGTCGCGCTCGGCGAGGTGACGGCCTTCGCGGAGGGTGATGCGCCTGGATACGAGCCCGGGCCGCTGCAAGCGGCAACAAGCAGGCCGACCGCCAACAACGACGTGGTCAGCTTCACCTGGCGACACCATATTCCAACGTGACTATGCGCACGGCGTTACGTTTCCGGTACGATCCTGCATCTAAAGCAGGGCCCGACCCTCACCCCCAGAGCGACGCTCGAAAGGGTACGCACGGACGGCTCTGGCTGTCCGTTTTGTTTTATGTAGGTGGAGGAATACTAAGAACACTGAATTTGGCCGAGGTAACGTCTCATCTCGTTTAAGGAGTTAAGGATCAACGATCAGATCCGCAGCTCTGAAGTGCGGCTGATCGACGACCAGAACAATCAGCTCGGGGTGGTGTCCCTCGACGCCGCTCTTCGCATCGCGAGCGAGAAGGGACTCGACCTCGTCGAGGTGGCGCCTCAAGCGAGCCCGCCGGTCGCGCGA
>CATPBF010000128.1 GCA_955652585.1 Candidatus Dormiibacterota bacterium
GGCTCGCCGATGACGGCTGCGGTCGGCTCGGCCAGGAAAGCGACCTCTGCAAATCCGGCCTCGACCGCCGCCTGCTCCAGGCGGCTGAAAGCCTCGGCGTCTGACGCCGCCCGATGGTCGGGATCCGCGCCCGCGAACACAACCGGATGTCCAAGCACAACCCGTTGCGCGCCGGCGACGACGGCGGCGTCCGCTTCGTCTTTCAATCGTTTCAGCACGACCGCGACCAACGCGCCCACCGTGAAGTCCGTCGCCCAGGAGTTGGTGCCCGCGAAACCAACTTTCGCCAGCTCGTGCTTCACGCCGGACAGCAGCCGTGAGTCGTTGCAGCCCCCGCCCTTGCGGTATTGCCGGCAGTCGGTGTCCCAACCGTAGGGCGCGAGGGCGCAGTTCGAGCAGTCGGTCTTTTCGTGGCCCGACTTGAGGAAAGTCTTCACCGCCTCATCGCCTGCTGCGCGACGCCCGCCGCGATGGAGATACACGAACGATGGCAGCGTCATCGCCGATCGCGATGGCCCCAACGCCAGCACATCGACACGGTCGGGATACGCGACAGAGATGGCGCTGTTGCTCGTACCGAAATCGATGCCATAGCCGATGGGAGGCGCGCCCGAGTTCACCACGGCACCATATCTGGTCGCCGGTTACCGGAGCACCTTGGTCTCAGCGCGCGGCTGCGAATACCCCAAAGCCGGCGAGCAAGAGAACGATTGAGATGCCGAGCAGCAAGGGACCGATCACGACGAGGACTTGCTTGAGCAGGTTGAGGCGGCGGCGATGGCGCAGCCGTCCCAGCCTTGACTCCAAGTTGAGCGGCAAGAAAAGGCCTCGCAGGGGGTAGTCCTGCGAGGCGTGACTAACGTGATTTCTACGCGTGAATTACTCCGCGGTGGGTCAAGGCTCTGAACACGACCAGAAGGATGACCGCGCCCACGAACGCGGCAAGGATTCCGCCGACCGTGAATGTCCCTGTAGCCACGGGCAAGCCGACGAGGCTCGCGAGCCAGCCCCCCAGGAACGCGCCCAGGATGCCGACCACGATGTCCCACAGCAGGCCCATGCCCTTGCCGGATAGCACTTTGCTGGCCACAAACCCGGCGATGGCGCCGACGATGATAAAGACGACAATTCCCATTTGCTTCTAACCCTCTTAGGTCGCCTTGCGGCGGTTATTCGAACGGGGGGAGCTGAGATCCACTTAGGATGACGCTGGCTTGGTGCCGTGCGGCGCGGTGACGATCCTGATCAGCATGACGAGGCCCCAACCGATCACGGCGTAGACGACGATCGCGACCAGGGATGCGGTCTCAAAGGTGTTGGTCTTGTTGCCGGTATCGCCGAAGATGCCGGTGAACGGGGCCACCATGACCGCGCTGAGCTGGTAGATGAAATGGACGAAGGCCGATTGCGACGAGGCGCCCAGCAGCTTGCCCAAGAAGCGAGCCGCGATGATGACGTCGACCAGGCCGACGACGAAGCCGACCACGGCCGCGGCGCGAAAGTTGTAGCTGCCCGGCTCGGCTACAGAGGCGCGTTCGACTGGAGCGGGAGCCGCCGCAGGAGCGGGAGCGGGAGCGGGAGCGGGAGCGGGAGCGGAAGCGGGTTGCTGAAATGCCATTTAGTCATTCACCTCTGGCGATCACGGTGGCCGACCCGGCGTAACAAAATCAGCAACCGCCCAGGCGCCCACCTCGAGCAATGCCCCTCGGAATCGGCGCCTCCCCTACCAGTCTCCCTGCCGGCGCATGTCCGGCGATCGGCCATCGGGGTCATACACCAACCGATAGAAAGGCTCAGCCCACAGCCTGGTCGTCCGTGACGGCTGGATCCGCGGATGCGGCCTCACGCGCCCCGGCGGCCGCTCACCTCGCGCACCGTCCTGATGCCATCGCTCCAGCGCCTCGGCGGTCTCGCGGAACCTGGCCACCGCCTCCTCCGGATCGATCAAATCGCGGTCGTCACCTTCCGCGCGGCCCAGGTGCTCTCGCCAAAGTTGCAGACGCAGGTCGCGCGCGAACGTACGAGCGCCGTCGCCAAGGCCCGCCGGATCGAGCGGGGCCCGGGCATCGCGCTTGTCGTCAAGCACTGCACAGGCGATCTCGGAGTCGTGGCTCCACGACCTCCGATTGAAATTGTCCGATCCAACCGATGCCCAGACGTCGTCGATCACGCTGACCTTGGCGTGCACGTAGACCGGAACGCCGGCGAGGTTTTCGATGTCGTAGATGGCGACACGATCGGGTGCGGCCTCGAGCAGCAATTGGACTGCCTGCTCCCGCCCCACCTGGTTCGGCCGCAAGGTGAGGACTCCGGCCTGGTCGAAGAATCTCGGCACGACGGCGATCAGGTGTAGCGAAGGACACGCCACCAATGCATCGGCAAACGTCCTCGCCACCTCCGTCGACCAGAGGAACTGGTCTTCAAGGTAAATGAGCCGGCGCGCTCTTCGGATCGCCTTACGAAATCCGCGAGCGACGCTGCGCTCGCCGTGGGGCGCGAACGGATAGCCACCCCGGCGGCGCGCGTAGGTACGAAGCACCTGGACCGCGTGCGTTCCACGCACCGAGGGATCGGCCGGCATCGGCGCCAGGGTGCTCGCCTTGCGATGTGTGTGGCGCAGCAGGTCGTGCGCGATCCCCAAGGGATCGCGACTGAGCGGGCTCCGATCATCCCATCGTTCGCGGAAGCAGAATTCCAGGTCCCCGACGGCCGGACCCTGGATCGCGATCTGAGCGTCATGCCACGGAGGCCTTTCGCCATACACGGGCGCCATGGCCTGCCGCTGTTCGTCGCCGTGATGGTCGGCGTCGTCGCGCCGGCTGTGGCAAAGGTCGATGCCGCCCACGAAAGCAACGTCTCGATCGCTCTTTTCCAGGTGGCGGATCACGATGAGCTTCTGGTGATGTGAGCCGCCAAGTCGCACCCGCTGATCGAGAAGGACCTCGGCCCCCGCTGAGTTCAGCAGCTCTCCGAGGTGGCGGTTCTCCTTGGCGCTGAAACCGAGACGGTCGAGGTGGGACCGCCACAGCAAGCCCTTGACGATTGCGCCGCGGCCCGCGGCCGCGGCGAGAACTGCGCCCACCTCGCAATCGGGATCTTCGCTCAGGCGTTGGTCGGGGTCGCCGCGCCAGTCCGTGAAATACAGCCGATCGCCGGCGCCCAGCTCACGAATCGATTCCAGAAGGCGGCGGAAGTAGGTGGCTCCGTGCACGAGTGTTTCGACCGCGTTCCCGGTGCTCCAGGACAATGCGTCCGGACGCCTGCGGTCGAGAGCGCTGAACTCGTTTCCGCGTTCGGCGCTCGTGAGAAACCAACCCTCGAGCGCTCTGGCAGACGCCTCCTCCAGCATGTGTTACTGCGATTGTTACCACGTTCCGCACATCCTCAATGGCGTTATGCCTGACACAGAGGGGAATGCGAAGGGCAGGTCCGTCCGCGCAACCTTGACCGCGCGGCCGCGTCGAGGCCGGGTCAACCTGGCCGCCATCGATCCGTCGGAGACCCACGGGATCAAGCGGTACCAGGCCGATGAACGGCTACTCGCGGACGAGGAGCACATCATGTCGCTTCAGGAATGCCTCCACGCTGAGGGCAAGCGCTCGGTGCTGATCGTGCTGCAGGGCATGGACACGAGCGGCAAGGACGGAACAGTCAGGTATGCGCTCCGAGGCCTCAATCCTCAAGGCGTGAGGATCGTCTCGTTCAAAGCGCCGACTCCCAGCGAGCGCCGGCATGATTTTCTCTGGCGGATCAAGCGCCAAGCGCCTCGGGCCGGCGAGATCGTCATTTTCAACCGATCTCATTACGAGGACGTGCTGATCGCCAAGGTGCGAGAGCTCGCGCCGCCGAGAGTGATCGAAGCCCGCTACGGCATCATCAACCGGTTCGAGGCTGACCTCTTCAAGCACGGGACGAGGCTCGTCAAGTTGTTCCTGCACATATCAGAGGAGGAGCAGCGAGCGCGGCTGCTCGCCCGCCTGGGCGAACCGACCAAACACTGGAAGTTCAGCGGCAACGACATCAGTGAACGCCGGTATTGGGATGACTATCAGTCGGCGTACGCGGCGGCCATCGGGCGTTGTTCAACCGAGGACGCTCCTTGGTATGTCATCCCGGCCAACCGAAAGTGGTACCGGAACTGGGCGGTCTCGCAGATTCTCATCGAGACGATGGAGGACATGAAGTTGACCTATCCCAACCCGCACCTCGACGTTCGGGCACTGAAGAAAAGCCTGAAGGCGGCGGCCTGATATGACTACCGTTCATGCCGGCACCAACGCCGTGAAGCAAGCCGCGGGCAACCCCTTGCTCCAGCTTCTCGAGCGTCTCGGCTATGTGGTCCGCGGCGCCCTCTACGCCGTCATGGGGCTCTTGGCCTTAGGAATCGCTGTCAGCGTCGGTCCGGGCCAGACCACCGATCTTTCGGGCAGCCTTGTGTTCTTGACCGGCAACCCGTTCGGGAAGCTGGTGCTGATCGTTGCCGCCATCGGCCTGGCGGCATACTCGTTGTGGGGTTTCATCCGGGCGATCTACGACCCCCTGCACCGAGGCAGCGGCGCCTCCGGCTACGCTGCGAGGCTAGGGTTTGTTTCGAGCGCGCTGTCTTATGCGGCCATAGTGATCCTCGCTCTCCAGCTCCTCGCAGGGTCAGGCGCGCCTTCCGGCGACAGCACCCAGAAAACGATTGCTTCAGTTCTCACGCACCCCGCCGGTGGCGCGCTGACGATTCTCATCGGCCTCATTGCGATCGGGGTCGGCTTCGGGCAATTCCTCGAAGCCTATCGGGCCACCTTCGCGCAGGACCTGAAGGGCGCAGAGATGAGCCAGTCCGAAAGGACCTGGGCGATCCGGTTCGGCCGTTTCGGAATGATCGCCCGGGGTGTCACTTTCCTCGTCATCGGCTGGTTTGTCGTCCAGGCGGGAATCCATCACGACCCGGCTCAAGCCCAAGGCTTCGGCGGCGCGTTCCAGTTCCTTCTGGGCCAGCCCTTCGGACGCGTGCTGTTGGGAGTCATCGCGCTGGGTTTTGTGGCGCTGGGCCTCCATTCCTTCGCTTGCGCGCGCTGGATCCGCCTGATGGGCCGCACGGCTTGAGCGCAATCCGGAGCGCCATCCGGCTGGCGTGGAATCAGTAATCCGATGGCTGTGAAGTCGACGCTTCGACCTGCGCCACAGTCCCGTGCCCTGCCCAAAGACAGGTTCTTGAACAGGGAACTCTCACGGCTGGATTTCGACAGCCGCGTGCTCTCGATGGCCGAGGACAACGGGCGGCCCCTGGCGGAGAGGATCCGTTTCCTTGCGATCGTGAGCGACGGCCTCGACGACTTCTTTCAGGTGCGGGTGGCCGGCCTTCACGAGCAGGTCGACGCGACTCTGAGCCTGACCTCTTCGGACGGGATGACCCCGGAAGCCCAGCTGGACAGGATTGGGGACCGGGTGCGCGACCTCATCGAGCGCCAGTCGGCCACCTTCAACGCGGATATCGTGCCCGCGCTTGGCGACGCCGGTTTCAAGTTGGTCAACACTGACGATCTATCTGAGGCCGACCGCGACCTTCTTACGCAGGTGTTTCAGGAGCGGATATTCCCGGTGCTCACCCCGCTGGCTGTCGATCCGGCACACCCGTTTCCGTACATCTCCAACCTCTCCCTGAACCTCGCGGTGATGGTACGCGACCCCATGCGACACAAGCAGCGATTTGCTCGGGTCAAGGTCCCGCCGCTCCTGCCACGTTTCGTCGGGCTGCCCGATGGCGAGCGATTCGTGGCCCTCGAGCAGGTGATCGCCCTCCACCTGCCGGCTCTGTTCCCGGGTATGGAAATCACCAGCCATCACTTTTTCCGGGTGACGCGCGACGCGGATCTCGACCTCGATGACGATGAGGCGGAGGACCTGATGGCAGCGGTCCAGGCCGAGCTCGTGCGGAAGGGTCGGAAGGGGCGGGCGGTGCGCCTCGAGGTGGGACCCGACATGTCGCCCGACGTCCTCTTCCTGCTGCTCAGGGAGCTGGAGCTAGGTTCTGAGGATGTGTACTCGGTGTCGGGGATGCTGGACTTTACGGGCCTGCTTTCGATTCAGGTGCATGGCCCCAAGGCGCAGATTTCAAGAGGATGGATGCCTTCGACCCAGCCCAGGCTTCGGTCCGAAGGCGGTACGCCGGTCGACTTCTTCGGGGTGATCCGCGACCGGGACCTTCTCGTCCATCACCCATACGACTCGTTCGAGACCTCAGTCGAGGCCTTCGTGGAGCAAGCTGCCCGTGACAAGGACGTCCTTGCCATCAAGGTTGCGATGTACCGCACGTCCGGCCCAGAAAGCCCGATCGCTCGTGCGCTCAAGAGCGCAGCCCAGGCCGGCAAGCAGGTCGTGGCGCTTGTGGAACTCAAGGCGCGTGGCGACGAGCAGGCGAACATCGTGTGGGCCAAGGCCCTCGAGGCCGCGGGCATCCACGTCGTGTATGGCCTGGTCGGCCTCAAGACTCACGCCAAACTCATGCTGGTCGTGCGGCAAGAAGGCGCCGGCGTTCGGCGTTACGCGCACATCGGAACCGGCAACTACAACGCGGCCACCGCCGGCATGTTCGAGGACATTGCGCTGTTCACAGCCGATCCGGACGTGACAGCAGACATCGCCGAGCTGTTCAACTACCTCACCGGCTACAGCCGGCAGACCAAGTACCGCAAGCTCCTGGTGGCTCCCACCACCCTTCGATCTGGGATGCTCAAGTTGATCCAGCACGAGGCATTGAAGCCGGAAGGGCGAATCGTGATCAAGGTGAATAACCTGGTCGACCCGGAAGTGATCGACGCCCTGTACCGAGCCTCGCAGGCCGGAGCTCGTATCGACCTCATCGTGCGCGGCATCTGCTGCCTCAAACCGGGCGTGCCGGGCCTGTCTGAAGGAATCCGCGTCCGGTCACTGATCGGCCAGTATCTCGAGCACTCACGGATCTTTGGCTACGGGACCGGACCCGGCCGCCACATCCTCATCGGCTCATCCGACCTGATGCCCCGCAACCTCGACAGAAGAGTCGAGGCCGTGGTCCCGGTGACCGACCCAGATCTCAAGCATGAGATCGAGCGGTTCCTTGAGCTCGAGCTGGCCGACGACACTCTTGCGTGGGAGCTTGCCGAGGACGGGACGTGGAGCAAGGTCGCCGCGGTTCGCGGCGCAAACACTCAGGAGCTGATGCAGCGCGCAACGCTGCGCATCGTCGGAGCGGAGGGAGTTGCAGCTGCATGACCGCGGCCACTCTGACGGCGAGGAACAGGACGAAGCGCGCGGCCAGCGCCAAGCCTGCCGGCAATGCCAAGCGCGCGGGCAGTCTGTTGATCATGAGCCCCAAGGCGGGCTCGATGACGCCAGAGATCGAAGCCAAGCTTAGGCGAGCGTTCGCCGGCAGCCTCATCGTCGAATTCGATCCCAAGATGGACATCGAGAAGCTGGTCGGGCCGACGGCCATGGTCATGGTGGCGGGAGGGGACGGTACGATCGGCTGGGTGGTCCGCAGACTCGCCGACACCAAGCACCCAGTCGGAATTCTTTCGATGGGCACATTCAACAACTTCGCGAAATCGCTCCATCTGCCCACGACGGTCGACGCGGCCATCCGCGTGATCAAAACCGGAAAACCCCATCCGATCACGCTCGGTCGCTTGAACGGGAAGGTCTTCCTGGAGGCCGCCGCCATCGGCCTGTTCGGTGAAACCATCGCGGCCGGCGAGTCGGCCAAGGACCGAGCCTTCGGGGCCTTCGCGGAGGATGTAAAGCACATCGCTGAAGCGAGGCCATTCAAATACGTACTGACAGGCGACATCAGGGGCAGCGGCAGTTGCATGTCCCTCGTTTTCACTAACACCGCTTCGATCGGCTCACAGATGCCGGTCAGCGACAAGACACCCGTGGACCCTTACCTGGAGCTCTCGGTACACGCAGGCGCCAGCCGCACGGACATCGTCAAGCGGGTGCTGGCCCGCGCCGTGCTCTCCAAGCACAGGGAGGGCGGCCTGGGCCAGGTGTTTCAGTTCCGCAAACTGGAAGTGGTTACGACGCCGAAGGTGCGGATCTACGCGGACAACGCACAGCTCGGCCGAACGCCGGCCACCATCACCGCCGCGCTGAGCGCGTTGAAAGTGATTCTGCCTCGATGAGCGCATTGCCCAAGGACGCCTCGGCGCCTCTCGCCGAACCCAAGCAGGCCGCGGCGGAAGTCATCGCCGGGCGACCCGGACCAGCTGCAAGGCGCTGGCTTGGTCCCATGGCTCTGATCGTTTTCATACTCTTCGCGATCGACACCTTCCTTGTCGTGCAGAACGACGTCCTCCCATTTGACATCCCGATCGCGACCTTCATCCAGGCGTTCAACTGGGGTCCGCTCGTCTATCCGATGGACCTGATCAACTTGAGCGCCGGAATCTGGCAGGTCTTGATCGGCGCCGTCGCGGTGGTCGCGCTCTTCATTTTCGAGCGCCGCGCCGGCTGGCTGTTGTTGATCGGCAGCATCTCCAGCGGGCTCGACAACATCATCAAGCTCGTGATCTCGCGACAGCGCCCGCCCGCCGACCTCGTCCACATCCTCAACCCGACCACGGGCTTCAGCTTTCCCAGTGGGCACGCAGTCTTCTTCACCTGGCTTAGCTTCATGCTCGCCTTCTCGCTGGCGCCGAGGTTCGCTCCGCGGGTCCGTCCAGTCTTGTGGATATTGGCCGGGGTCGTCGTCGTGCTGACCTGTATTGCACGGGTCTGGGCGGGCGCCCACTGGCCGAGTGATGTGCTGGGGGGCGTTCTTCTCGGCATCGGCTGGTCTGCATTCGTGCTCTGGCTCCCGGAACGCTGGCTGCCGTCCCCAACCTTCAAATGGTTTAGACCCCACGAACTCAGAGGCGCGCCATGAGTTCGCGGGGACCCATCAATCGCGGACGCGCTAGAGCGGCGTCATGATCCGGCGTCCCTTGCTCTTCGTCGGCATCGCGGCCGCGGCCGCGGTTGGAATCATCACCGCGATCGTGGTCATAAGCCCCTACTTGCAGATAGACGCGACCGTGGAACGCGATATCCAGGCCACGAACCTCGGCCCGCTCACCCTGACGTTCCCCTTTTTCACGTGGCTGGGCGGACCAGGTGGAATCCCAATGCAGGCGTTCGTCATTCTGCTGGTGCTCCTGTTGAATCGTCGCGCCTGGATCCTGGCGCTGGCGGGCCTGGCCGGCGGCCTGTGGTACGAAGTCATCGTCCACCTGGTCAACCGACCGCGGCCAACGGTCGGGCAGATCCTTCGGGTGACCGAGCATCCTGGCTCGACCAGCTTTCCGAGCGGGCACCTCATCTTCATCACGATCAGCGCTGCCTTGCTGATGCTGTGCATCGGCCACAGGTATCTGCCGCGGTGGGCAAGGCCGATCGGTTGGGCGGTGGTGGCTGCGATCGTTATCGACGTAGGGTTGGACCGGATCTACGCCGGTGTCCACTGGCCGAGCGATGTCCTGGCGGGCGTTCTGATCGCGACCGGCTGGCTGAGTCTGGTGGTGTCGATCCGGTGGATCACAGATCGCTCGTTCGCGTCCAAGACCGACCCGCCCCGCCGGCTATCGCTTCTTGAACAACCAGGCGCTGAACGTGCCGATGCCGATGCCGATCACTCCGCCCACCGCAGCGTCGCTGGGAA
>CATPBF010000129.1 GCA_955652585.1 Candidatus Dormiibacterota bacterium
AGACCCAGGACGATCACGGCCATGGCGATCCAGCTCACCGTCGGGTCGATGGTGCCCGACATCAGGTTGAACAGCACCTGCAGGTTCGGACTGTTTCCGCCAGAGATGAGCGGATAGCCGGAAAAGGGTCCCAGGAGGAGCAGGATCAGCATCACGCCGTTGAAGATCAGGAAGCCGGCGAGCGTGACGATGAAGGAAGGTATGCCCAAGCGCGAGATGATGGTGCCCTGGACGGCGCCGACGGCGGCGCAGAAGGCCAGCGCGGCCAGGATCGCGGCCCACCAGGGCCAGTTGGTCGTCGCGGGCTGCACCAGCTGGACGGCGATGACCGCGCCGCACGCCCCGACGAAGCCGATCGAGAGGTCGATCTCGCCCAGCACCAGGGCGAAGGTCTCCGCCATGGCGAGGACTATGAACACAGCGCTTTGCTGGAAGAGGTTGACCAGGTTGCCCGCTGACAAGAACACGTGGTTGGGACTGATCACCTCGAAAACCACCAGGACTGCGACCAGGCCGACGACGACCGGCAGCACGCCACTCTGACCATTCCGGACGCGAGCTACATATGCCCGCACATATTCACCGAAGGTCTGTGCGAGGAGCTCTGGCGGAACTTCGGCCTGTGCCGCTTCGGTGGCTGCGGTCAGGTCGGGCGCCGGATCGGGCGCTGTCGCCATATCAGTGCGCTGCCTGACCGCCGCCGCGGCTCATGCCGCCGGTGGTCATGTATTCGACGACGCTCTGGCGGTCGAAGTTGGACGCCCTGTCCTGGATCACCATCCGGCCTAGATACAGCACGGCGATACGATCGGCGACCTCGAATACATCGGTCAGGTTGTGGGAGATCATCATGACCGCCAGGCCGCGGTCGCGAAGGCGCTTCATGAGGTCTAGCACCTGCCTGGTCTGAACCACTCCGAGGGCGGCGGTGGGCTCGTCCATGATCACGAGCTTGGAGTTCCACATCACTGCCTTTGCGACCGCAACCGACTGACGCTGGCCGCCCGATAGAGATGCCACCGGCTGGCGGATCGACCGGACGGTCGTCACCCTCAGGCCCGCAAGCGTTTTGGCTGCCTGGCGCTCCATCTCGTCTTCGTCGAGGAGCTGGCGGCGCAGCAGCTCGCGGCCGAGAAACATGTTCTGGACGATGTCGAGGTTGTCGCAGAGCGCCAGGTCCTGGTACACGGTCTCGACGCCGAGGTGTGCCGCATCGCGCGTGTTGCGGATGTGGACGGGCTCGCCCTCCCAGAAGATCTGCCCGTGGTCCGCCTGATAGACGCCGGAGATGCATTTGGTGAGGACCGACTTGCCGGCGCCGTTGTCTCCAGCCAGGGCGGTAACCTGGCCCGCCGGCAGGTCGAGGTCGACAGCGTAAAGAGCCTGAACGGGGCCGAAGTGCTTCTCGAGGCCTCGCACCTTGAGCAGGGGCTCGGTCGTGGAGAGCGAGTCTTCGGTCACCTGCGCCATGTGGTCAATTGTGCGCCGACGCAGGGGGGTGCGCCGGGATCTGGCTCCTCCAGGCCCGGCGCCTCGAGGGGGGAGTCCCCCCTCAAAGTGACGATGCCGCCGCGCACGGTACGCGGCGGCATCAATTAACTAGCGACTGTGACTACGAGATGCCGTTGGCGGCGCACACGGCGGCGGTAACCGCCTGGCAGAGCGCGGCCTTGTCGACGAAGCCGTCCTTGACGACCGTGGATGCCATGTTCGCCTTGTTGGCCCACTGCGGAGCCAGGAGCGACGCGGGCTGCGTGGTGCCCGCCTTGCCTGGTGGAGGCGACGTGGAGCCGTTGATGAGCGCGGCGGGAGGAGTCAGGCCGGCGCGGAGGATGGTCGCGAGGGCGACCGCGTCCCCGGCTTCGAGGTAAACGGCCTTGTATACGGTGCCGCACTGGTAACCGGTGAGGACGTTTTCAACGCCCCCAAGGCTGGCGTCCTGACCGACGGTCGGGACCTTGTTGGCGGGAACGTGGTTCTGCTTGAGAACCGTGACGACCGCGTTCGCGAGCCCGTCGTTCGCCTCGATGGTGGCGTTGATCTCCGGGTGCGCGGTGTACTGGTTCTGGAAGATGGCCTGTCCCTTGGCGTTGTCCCAGGCGGGTGCTACCTGGTCACCGACCAGGGTGGCGCCGTTGGCGGTCTTGCCCACCGTCTCTTGCGGTATGGCATCGCCCCAGACGACCTGGTTGTAGCCCTTGGCGAAGTCGATCGCGTTCGGGTCGGTGTCCTCGCCGCCGTTGAGCGTGAAGACCTTCGGGCTGGAGACGTTCCACGCGGTGAGGCAGTCCTTGAAGCCCTGTCCGATGAGCTTGCCTACCTGCACGTTGTCGAAGCTGACGTAATAGGTGTTGGTGCCTGTGAAGATGGCTCGGTCGTAAGCGATGACCTTGACGCCTTTGGCCGCCGCCGCCGCCTGAATCGTCGTTGCGGTCGGAATGTCGAGCTGGGCCACCACCAGGACTTTCGCGCCCAGCGTGATGTCCGCCGTGGCCTGCGCAATCTGGGTGGCGTCGCTGCCCTGCGCGTTGTCGATCTTGAACTCGGAAGCGCTGTAGCCGGCCATCTGGAAGGCTGTCGTCAAATACGGCAAGTCACTGTTGACCCACCGTGTCGACGAGGTGGTGTCGGGCAGAAGCACGCCGACCAGGCCGCTACCGGCCCCGTGCAGGCCCTTGAGCGTGGACATCGCTGACATGCTGACGTCGAACGAAGAAACGCTGAGCGACGACGGAATGGTGGCCGGTGACGCGCCGCCCGTGGTCGTGCCGCCTCCACACGCCATCACGACGAGCCCGACGATAAATAGCGTCGGGACGAGTTTCGCGAACCTCATGCTTTCTCCTCTCAAAGGGGGTCACCTGTTGCCTTCTTCCCGGCCGTTCCGGGGCGAGAGTGCGCCGGCATCACAGGTCCTACTCAGCAGGCCGTGGCGATCCGCCACCCGCTGAGAGCATTGCTTATGGCTGCCAGTTTGTCAAGAGACTGTTAAGAACCGGCCCGATGTTGTCCGGACTCTTGACAAACTCGCCGAGGCGGGGATGATTGCCTCCGGGGGTGGCAAGGAAAACGACGTCGAGACGCGGCGATGGCACCCTCGCCTGGCTGCGCGAGCGCAATCGCGAGCGGGTGGTCGGGGTGCTGCGTACGCTCGGCCGGACCAGCCAGGCCGAGATCGCCCGGTCGACCGGCCTGTCGCGGACGACCGTTTCCACCCTGGTCGGGGAACTCAAAGATTCGGGTCTCGTGTTCGAGGTCGATGGCAAAGCACCTGGCCAGAATGGCGGGCGCCCTGGGGTGCAGCTGGTGCTCCAGGACTCCACCCGGGCTGTGGTCGGCATCGACTTCGGCCACAGCCACGTGCAGGTCGCGGTTGCGGATCTTGCCCACAACGTGCTGGCGGAGCGCCGAACCGAGCTCGATGTCGACCATCGGGCCGCCGATGCGCTCGATGCGTCGGCCCGGATGATCGAGGAGGTGCTGGCTGAGGCGGGCGTGGAGCGCGCCGCCGTCATCTGTGCCGGCATCGGCATCCCTGGTCCTGTCGACCGGGCGCGGGGCACGGTCGGGTCGGCGAACATCCTGCCGAGCTGGCGCGGCCTTCACATCGCCAGCGAGATGGAGGCGCGTCTTTCCATGCCGGTCGAGATCGAGAATGACGCCAACTGTGGGGCGCTCGCGGAGCTGACGTGGGGCGCCGGCCGCGACTGCTCGAACTTCGCGTACATCAAAGCGGCGACCGGTATCGGCGCCGGCCTCGTGGTCGACGGCAAGCTCCTGCGAGGAGCA
>CATPBF010000130.1 GCA_955652585.1 Candidatus Dormiibacterota bacterium
ATCCTGGATATCTCGTCAGCACCTTCTGTGGGACGGCATGGTGCACCCATACATTTTTGACATCGGGATGCGCTTTCGCGAAGGTGCGCCGATACTTGAAATCCTCGGTCCAGCCCACCTTGGCCTGGGGTAGCGACGCGACGGCAGCGCTGTCACCCTTAGGCAGGTGCGGTAGATAGGGCGCTGGGCGGGGGACAGGGCGACCAGCGTGGTCCAGGTCTTTAAAGCTCCGCGCTGCACGGGCGTCGGTTTCCCTGGTCCGCGTCGCCGCGGCTTTCAGGCCCTTGGCGGTACCGCGATGGAAGTCGGCGACAGCTTTCGAGACACCCTCACTAACGCCGCGTATGCCCCGTTTGACAAGGTCTTCGGCAACCTGGCCGACGGGACCGTGCCCTACCCTCCCGCCCGTCTTTGCAGCCAGGGTTCGACCGTGTCCATCCACTGCGTCAGCGTGCGCGTGCAGCTGATCAGCGGCTCGACTGAGAGCATCGGGGTCGACTCGAAAGCCGCCACCTCTGCTCATAAGAGGGCGGCCTCCACTCCGTGCAGGGCCAGGTCTTTGACGGCCGCTTGCAGCTTGTCCTCGAGCGGGGTGAGGGCGATCTGCAAAGCCTCCGCGATGACCACCTGCTCGAGCTGGCTGAGCAGGCCTTTGACGATCCATCTGGTCGTGCCCACGATCGCCACGGTCGCGAACTCGGCCAGGCCGAAGGTCGCGACTGCCGCGGCTTGATCGGCGACGAACTCGGCCACCATGGCCGTGAGGGCGGCAATGATTCCCAGCTTTGCCGTGACCACCCCATCCGCGGCGACCTCAAGGGCAGAGGCGAATCCGTTGCAAGCATCGACCAGGTTCTGCAGGTGCGCGGAAGAGGCATATCCCCAACGATCCACGACCGCATCGATCGACTCCCCGAAGTTGTCCGCGGACAAGGCCAGGACCGTGCCACGGGCGTCGCCGTGCGTGGCGGCCAGCGAGGAACCGAACGTACGCAAATGCGTGGCGTACTCGCGCAGCTGGTCCTCCTCGATGGATGGCCAGGGCAAGCCGATGAAACTGATGGCCCACTCCAGCTCGGGCGGCAGGTCGAGGCTCATGCTCGCCTCTCGCCTAGCGACGAATGGTCATGCCCCACCGCTAGTCGCACTCAGCCCCAGATCTGTTTGTTGGATCGCTCCGTGTTCAGGTAGTTGTCGCCTGCGATTCGGAGCGATTGCGAGATCTGGCGCAGGACCTGGTTCAGGTCGTTGGCGCTGGCATCCCATTTGGCCTGCAGAGCCTGGAAGTCGCTAGACGCCTCGCCTGACCAGCTCGCCACCAGGGGCGCCAGGTAGGCCTTGAGATCGCTCAGCTGCTGCGCGATCTGTGAGGCGACGCTATCTGCGTCCATCGCCGCCTCGTTGACCGCGCCGAAGGTGACCTGGATGTGTCCGTCTCCGCTCATCTCACCCTCCCAGCTTGCGGGTGATCGAGGTGAAGCTCTGCTGGCTGGTTTCCTCGGTCGCTTGGTAGTTGCCATGGACCTTGACCAACCCTTCGCCGATCGCTCGCAGCGCCGCGTTGAGCTGGGTGGCGTCCTGGTGCCAGCGTTCCTTCAGGACCTGAAAGCTGGTCGCAGCCGAACCCTGCCAGGTCCCCATCAAGGGATCCAGACGCGCCTGTAGATTGCTCAACTGCGACTGGATCTGGGCGTTGACGTCAAAGACGTGCTGGGCCGCTGTCTGCATGGTCGACAGCTCGGTACGGAAGTTAGAACCGGCTCCGCTCATTCCCCTATGTATCCTCCAACCCTCGAGATACCGACGACCCCTGTTGTTAAGCGTTCGCTCCATGCTAGACGCTGTGGACAAAATTGAATCGAAATAGACCCAAATGCACGGTCCTCGCGGGGTGAGCCGGCGCCTGCTCGTGAGCGTGGACAGCCCCTCCGGACGCCACACGCTGGCCGTACCCGAGGATGCTCGGATCGAGGACCTAGTGCCCAGCCTGGTCGAGGTCTGCGAAGGCAGCTCCGATTCCAGAGGTTGGAGCCTTGCGCCCATGGGCGAGGCGCCTCTCGGTGGTCAGCAGACGCTCGCCCAGCGTGGCCTATTTCCGGGTGCGGTGCTTGTTCTCGCAGCGCCGCTTCAGCCGGCAGATACCGAACCAGAGGCATACGTGCCGTCGGCTTCCGACCTCGCGCAGCGGCTCAAAGCCAGGCTGCAGCCCTCGACACGCATGCCGGATATCGACCGCATGAGCGATGCCGACTATCTGCGTTTTCTCGAGGACGCCATCGTCACGCCGCGAGCTGGAGCCAGCACGGTGGTGGCCGTGATCTCGGCCCATGCCGGTAGAGGCACAACCACAGTCACCGTCCTGCTCGCAACGCTTTTGAGCACGCTCCGACGTGACCAGGTGGTGGCGGTCGATGCCTGCCCGCAATCCGGCGCGCTCAGTCACTGGATGGCTCCCGAGAGCGGCCTCGCGGCGGACTCTTATCGCTCATTGTTCGCGCCCACGCTGACGCCGGAGGAGGTGCGGACCGCATTGGTCAAGGTTCGACGAGGGCTCGCGATCCTGCCGGCTCCAAGCGACCAACGTATGGAGCCGGCCGCCGATGAGCAGGGCTGGGTCCGCCTCATCCAGCATCTGCGCCACTTGAGCAACTTCGTGATTCTCGATTGCGGAGCCGGCTTCCGCCGGGCAAGCAGCCGAGCCGCGCTTGGCGCCGCCGATCACGTGGTGCTCGTCAGCAAATCGGCGCCCGGCGAAGCCGCGCCTGACCGGATCATCGAATCAATTCGCGGTCAGGGGCGAAACGTGGCGGTCGTCGCCAATCAGGCTTCGTTGCGGGCGCGCGCCACGAGATCAATCGCCGGCGTCCAGCAGCTCACGCTCCCCTATGCAGCGCAACCCGCGCAGAGGCTCAAGACTCGAGGCTTCTCATGGAGCGACGCGCCTTCGTCCTGGCAAGAGTCGATACGAGAGTTGGCGGCGGTGCTCATCGGCAGTTCTAAGTGAAGCCGTGGACCAACCGCCCGACAGCGGCATAGGCGCCCAGCACCCCCGCCGCCAGCGGCACCGTCGAAGCGGTCGCGAGGGCTTCGAGCCTGCCCAGTTGGCGCCGAAGCCGAGGCGACAGGTCCCATCTGCGAACGATGCCCACGGTCAGCACCAGGAGTAGCGCATCGGCTGAAAGCACGGCTGCGGCGCCGCCCGCCCCCCTCGGTCCGATTGAGATGACGACGACCAGGGGGAGTTCGAGCAGGAGCAGGCCCGCCAGCCCGGCGCCAAGCAATGGTGCGACCTCGGCAGTGAATCGGAAATGCCTTGCCTTCGCCGCCACGGCGAGCGCCGAGGCTGCGACGAGACCCAGCGCAAACCAGCCCCCGGACACCGCGAGGAGCGCGCTGGACCAGATGAGGACCAGCGCGATTCCTATCAGGAGAGCCGCCAGCAGTTGACGCCCGCGCCTGGCCCGAACGCCGATCAGGGCCTGGTTGGGATGATCGATACCGGCCAGGCGGACCGCCATGCGTTCCGCAATCGCGAGGCTGCCCAGAGCGACAGGACAGAGTAAGGCCGCGGCCGCTATCGGGCTTGCTCCCACAAGAGCGCAGCCTCCGAGGACTAGCGCTGGGAGAAGGGTGGCGGCGATGATGCCCACGGACGGGACGAGCAACACGTCGCCCGCGACGAGGATCGCGATCGCCGCCCCAATGCCGATCGACCCCACGGCCGCCGCGAGCGTGGCGGTTGTGTTTGCATCGGCAAGGCCGGCCAGCCCAGCTCCAGCCGCCGCCCACAGGGTGACCGCAGAAAGGGCGATGAGCCCGCCGGAGATAGGTCGGCCCGCACGCCGTGCCAGGGCCAGGCCGCTGATGGCGGCAATCGCCGCGCCGAGCAGTCCGAACGTGGCCCGCACTTCCCGATCGCCGGCGAGGAGAAGAACCAGGCCCGCTACAGCCAAGCAGACGGCGGCGCAGCCTGACAGCAGCTGTGGAACCGTAGCCCGGGTCCAGCGGCCGGCCTGGGCGTCAACGGTGATCGCGACCCCCGCCGCATAGTCATCGACGGCGGGTGGCGGATCCAGTCTCGTGATGTCGCGCAGGAAGAGCATCGTTCCTTCCACAACCCCTTGCTCGGACAGCGCCAGCTCCGGGTTCAGCGGCTGACCGCCAACCCTCACCAGAGCCCATCGCGCAGGGACGCTTCCATCGCTCTCGCCCAGCATCTGCACCAGGTCCCAGAGGAGGTCCGCCACCGGAATGCCAACGGGCAACGTGACGTCGAGTCGCCGTCTGGAGCCGACGACGGTCACACGACACGACAGGTCGACGTTGTCTATCTCTATGACCTCGGCATGATGCCTTCTTAGACTGAGCGACGCGGACCCAAGTGTGACGAATCAATGACGACAACTGCCGGATCGCCGACCCAGCTGGTTCGCCGTCCGGCTCGGTTGAGGCCGCCGCCGGTGCCCGAAGGTCAGATCACGTTATCTGCTCCTCCGCGTGTCGACTCGACGCCCGCCGGGGCGGCCGGCTGGCTGCAGTACCTGTTCCCGGTCGTGGGCAGCCTTGGAGGGCTGCTCTTCATCGTCAACAACCCGAAACCGCTCTTCGTGGCCAGCGGGTTGTTCTTCATGCTGAGCTCGATCGGGATGGGGGTCGGCATGGGGGTGCAGCAAAGGCTGACCGCCCGCCGGCGCACATATGCCGCCCGCGCCAAATACCTCGAATATCTCGGCACCCTGCGCTCAGACCTGCAGAGCACCGCCGCCGCCCAGCGGTCGTCGTCCGCCTGGCGCTACCCGGCGCCGGAGGCACTCCTCGCGTTGATCCGCTCACCGGCGCGGCTGTGGGAACGGCGACCCGGCGACGCCGACTTCCTGCTTCTCCGTTTGGGTGAGGGCCCGCAGCCGTTGGCGAAGCCGGTAGGGATCCTTGTCGAAGACGGTCCTGCACAGGCCTCCGATCCAGTCTGTGTTTCGGCGGCGGACGAGTTGATACGGGCGTATGGATCGGTGGCGGACGATGCCATTGGGGTCGATCTACGAAGCGCCCGCGTGCTCAGCGTCCTGGGCCCCCGCGCAGCGCGACTCGACCTGGCCCGAGCTCTCTGCTGCCAGCTTGCCGTGCTGCACGCCCCTGAAGAGGTTCGCCTGCTGCTGTGCGCCACATCGACAGAGGCTCCCGACTGGGAATGGATCAAATGGCTGCCCCATCTTCGCGGTGCGCAGGACGGGGCTGATGGCCATTCGAGTGCTGAGCCTGTCGCCGACCCCGCCGTGCTCGACTCCATCGTGTCGTCCCGAGCGGCGCATGCCAGGAAGGTCCAGGCCGGGGCCGACCTGCTGGATTCCGGCCCCTGGCTGGTCGTGGTCGCGGACGGGGTGCTCCCAACTCCCGAGGCGGTGAGCTTGCTGCGACGTGTACCGAGCCGGACGACGCTGGTGGTGCTCGGTGGGAGCCCGGCTGAGGAGCCGAACGAAGTCGACATGCGCGTCAGGGTCACATCCGGGCGGCTGCGCGTCGAGCACCTGGGAGCGCCCGACCCGCCTGCCGACGGGCGCGCAGACGGCATGGGTCCGCGCAGCGCAGAGGCGGTGGCGCGCCGGCTGGCGCCACTGCGGCTGTCGGAGGAGCCGGGCGCGCGGCTCGCCGACACGATCTCGCTGACGGGTCTCCTTGGCGTGGGCGATGTTGGTGCGCTGGATCCGGCGCTGGCCTGGCGACGCCGGCCCCTATCCGAAATCCTGCGAGTTCCGATCGGGGTCAGCAGCGACGGCGAGGCCGTGGTGCTGGACTTGAAGGAATCGGCTCTGGGCGGTGACGGACCTCATGGTCTGGTCATCGGCGCGACGGGTTCCGGCAAGAGCGAGCTGCTGCGCACCATCGTGACCGGACTCGCGCTGACACACGCGCCAGACCTGCTTGCGTTCGTGCTCGCCGACTTCAAGGGTGGAGCCGCCTTCGCGGGGCTCCAGGAGCTTCCTCACGTGGCCGGGCTGATCACCAACCTGGCGAATGACCTCGCCATGGTTGACCGGATGCACGCGGCGCTGTTTGGCGAGATCCGTCGACGGCAGGAGCTGCTGCGATCGGCCGGCAACCTCGCCTCACTGCGCGACTACCAGCACCGCCTCGCTGAGGGACAGGCGCTGGCGCCACTTCCTTACCTCTTGGTGCTCGTCGACGAGTTTGGGGAGCTGCTTGCTTCCCGGCCCGACTTCATCGACCTTTTCGTCGCGGTCGGCCGCCTCGGCCGGAGTCTGGGGATGCATTTGCTGCTCTCGTCGCAACAGCTCGACGAGGGACGCCTGCGTGGCCTCGAAGGACACCTCAGCTACCGGATCGCAATGCGAACCTTCAGCGCCGCCGAAAGCCGCATTGTGCTGGGCGTGCCGGACGCGTATGAGCTGCCGCCCATTCCTGGGTCGGCCTACCTGAAAGTCGGCACCACCGTCTACAAGCGATTTCGGGCGGCGCTGGTCAGCCAGGCCTACTCCCCTCCCGACGAATCCGATGCAGGACCGCCCCGTCCACGCGAGTTTCGGCTCACAAATGGTGCCCAATCGTCGCGCGCCACCGTCCAGGACCCCGATGCGCAAACAGGCCCGAGTCTGCTCGATGTGGTCGTGCCCCACCTCCGCGACGCCGCCGCCAGGGCGCATCAGATCTGGCTGCCGCCGCTGGAGCCACGAGTCGCCCTGGACGCAATCCTGTCCTCACCTCCACGTCCTGGGTCTCGCGGCACGCTGTCGGTCCCGATCGGCCTGGTCGACAAGCCCGCGGAACAGAAGCGAGACGTGCTGGTCGCCGATCTGTCCGCGTCCGCGGGTCACCTCCTGGTCGTAGGAGCTTCCTTGACTGGCAAGACCACGCTGCTCAAGACCCTGGTCGCGAGCTTTGCCCTCACGCACACGCCGCTGGAGGCGCAGTTCTACTGCATCGATTACGGGGGTGGTGGCCTCTCGGCGCTCGCCGGATTGCCACATGTAGGTGGAGTCGCCGGTCGCCAGGATGCCGAGCTCGTGATGCGGACAGTGACCTCGGTATCGGCGCTGGTGGACGAGCGGGAGGCGCAATTCAAAGCCGCCGGGATCGACTCCCTCGAGGCTCTCCGTTCGCGGCGCGGAAAGGGAGATCTCGACGGCGATGGCTGGGCCGACGTCTTTCTGGTCATCGACAACTGGCCCGCGCTCCGCCAGGACTTTGAAGAGTTGGAGGCGCCACTCCAGGAGATCGCGGCCAGGGGTCTCGGCTATGGCGTGCATCTGGTGATGACCGCGAATCGCTGGGTCGACGTTCGCTCCTCCCTGCGGGAGTCGGTGGGGGGTCGTCTCGAGCTCCGGCTGAACGACCCCACCGAGTCGGCGGTCAATCGCAAGGCAGCCGAAAACGTGCCCAAGGGTCTGCCCGGCAGGGGCATCACGGTCGACAGCCTCCACTTTCAAACAGCGCTTCCGCGCATCGACGGCAGCGTCGACGTCCTGGACCAGCAGCGGGGTCTCGAGGAACTTGTCGCCGGGGTCTCCGCAGCCTGGAGCGGCCCGCACGCGCGGCCGGTGCTCGTACTGCCGCGGTTGATCGAGATCGCCGATCTACCCAAGGCGCGCAAAGGAGGCCAGGGCGGAGTGCCTATCGGCGTCTCGGAGCGGGACCTCGGTGTTGTGCGCCTCGACATGGTGGCCGGCGATCCGCACTTTCTGGTCTTTGGAGACGTCGAATCGGGCAAGACCAATTTCCTGCGCACGTTCCTGCGTGGACTCATGTCTGGGCGTGCCTCCACCGATATCCAGGTCTTGGTGGTTGACTATCGCCGGACGTTGCTGGGCGTGGTGCCACCCGAATACCTGCTCGGATATGCGGGCGCGGAGCCGGCCGCTTCCGCCCAGCTGGCCGAGACCGTGCAGGTGCTCACGCGCAGACTGCCTCCCGCCGACCTTTCGATCGAGCGCCTGCGGGCGCGGAACTGGTGGCATGGTCCCGAGGTCTATGTCGTGGCGGACGACTACGACCTCGTGGCCGCGCCAGGCGGCAACCCGCTGCTTCCGCTGCTCCCACTTCTGGCCCAGGCCAAGGACGTCGGCCTCCACGTCCTGCTGGCAAGACGAACTGGCGGCGCGAGTCGCGGCATCCTGGAGCAGCTCATGCTCCGCCTACGCGAGCTGGGGACGCCCGGTCTCCTGCTGAGCGGCGATCCCCAGGAGGGGGCCATTCTCGGGTCGTCCCGGAGCGGACCGCAGCCGCCCGGCAGAGGCTTGCTGGTGAGGCGCCACGAGCGGCCGTCGCTGATACAGGTCGCTTTCAGCGAGGCTGGGTGAGAGCGATCACAGCCATGATCAGGGCGACTCCAACTGTGATCGCCATCCCCGCCGCCAGCTGAGCCCTGGCCGAGAGCCCGGCCGCCCGGGGCGATGCCTCGGACCCCAGCCGGAAGGCGGAAGTGACTCGACGGCGGCGATCGGCCTCGACCTCCAATGCGTCCTCGGGACTCAACTCGGTCATGGCAACGTGAGGCTACAGGGGTGGGCACTGTTCGCGGAACCACCGTTTAAGCTCGTTCCATGCGACTGACAAGCGCAGACGGCCGATGGTGGTGGGACGGCCACTCCTGGCAGCCGCTGCCACAGCAGGCGGATGCCGAAGCCCGCGACCCGGCGGCGGTGGCTGGACCGCCTCCTCCCGCCGCGCCGTGGGAAGGGGTCGTCGCAAGCGCTGACGGAGCCCCGAAGTTCATGCCTGGTCGGTACGCCAGGCCGCGAACGGAGGCGCCCGGCAGTGGGATCGCGCGCCGGCTCTATGAGCTGAGCCGCGGCCGCATCAACCTCGGCCCGAGCGCCGAGGAGCTGCGTCACGCGCGACTGCTCGACATGGCCCGAACGCCTGCCGTCGATCCCCCGGCGCACATCGCCGTGGCTTCTGCGAAAGGCGGGGTGGGCAAGTCCACGATGGCGCTGCTGATCGCAAGCAAGATGGGGCTGCTGCGGACCGACCGGATCATCGCGGTGGAATGCAACCCTCACCACGGAACTTTTCGCAGCCGCGTGAGGACCCATCACGACCGTTCCATCAAGGATCTAATCGACTTCCTGGACAGCTCTGAGGTGGAACGCGACCAGGACCTGACGCTGCCGATGCTGCATCGGTTCACGACCCACGTGCCCGAATCGCGCCTCGAGG
Organism: Candidatus Dormiibacterota bacterium; assembly: GCA_955652585.1. Taxonomy (GTDB): domain Bacteria; phylum Chloroflexota; class Dormibacteria; order Dormibacterales; family Dormibacteraceae; genus UBA10449. Next base: position 9,172 of record CATPBF010000130.1, read on the forward strand.
TGA
>CATPBF010000131.1 GCA_955652585.1 Candidatus Dormiibacterota bacterium
ATGTAGACGTAGGCGACCTCAGCCCTCGACCCGAGCTCCCGGTAGCGGTCGGCCCAGACGTCAACCAGAAGGCGAACCCGATCGGTGGGGAGCTGGGCCAATGTCAGCTCGTGCTCCGGCGTGTAGACGACGACCTCGCAGCCGGTCGTCGGCGGCCGGACCGGGCGGCCCTTGCGACGGTCAGGGCCGAAGGCCGGGAAGCGGTTCTCGAACACCACGACCTCGAACGTGTCGAGGGGAACTTCAGATGCTCCGCCGGCTCCAGTGGGGCACAGCGGGCAGAAGGCGGTGGGGAGGAAGGTGCGGTCGTTGCGCTCGGTGGCGTAGGCGACCCATTCCTTGCGCAGCGGGTCGAAGCGCAGGTCAGGCATCTGGCCTGGCGGTATCGGCGAGGCCGTAAGCGAGCAAGTACCTTCCGTCGGGAAGTTCGATGTCTCGCCGGGTCAGCTTTCGAGGTTGCGCGGCGCCCTTGACCGCGCGGTGTGCACCCGCCGGTCTGGACTCGCCGTCACGCGGTCGCGCGCTTGCTCTCGACATAATCACCGACCTCGGCGACGAGCACCTCGAGCCCCGCGGCGCGAATCGCCTCCACCTCCGCCGCCGGCGCCTTCGAGTCCGTGATCAGCGTGTGAACCCGGGCCGCGGGCACCGTTAGGCACATGGTTTCCTCACCGATCTTGGTGTAGTCGGCGAGCACCACCACGTGCTGCGCCGCGCCCGCGAGCGCGCGGTCGGTGGCGGCGACCACCGGGCTGGGTGTGCTGAGGCCGCGAGCAGCCGTGAATCCGTTGCCCGAGATGAACGCTTGCGACGCCCGCAGCGCGCGCACCGACTCCTCCGTGGCCGGCCCGACAAGCGCGTGGATGGATCGCCGCAGCGTCCCGCCGGTCAATATCACCTCGACGCGCGGCGCATCCATCAGCGCCTGCGCGACCAGCAGCGAGTTGGTGACGACCGTCAGCTCGGGACTGTGCACGAGGAGCCTTGCCAGCGCCAGGGTGGTGGTGCCCGGACCGAGGACGATCGAGTCGCCCGGACGCACCATCTCCAGTGCGAGTCGCGCGATGGCGGCCTTCTCGGCGGCCGCCTGCTGCGCTTTTTCGCTGTAGCTCGGCTCGTGGCCGACGCCCGAGGGCCGGATGGCGCCGCCGTGAGTACGCACCAGCAAGCCGTCCTTGTCCATCGCGTGCAGGTCGCGCCGGACTGTGATCTCGGTGGTGCCGAGCGCCTCCGCCATCTCGGCCACTGAAACCACTCCCCGGGCGCGAACGCTCTCCACGATCAGGCGCCTCCTCTCGGCCGCAAGCATTCGCCCGATGGTACGCCATCGATCATCTTTGATCAATAGCGAGCAGAAGCGAACTCCACAGTTGACAAACTTGACCGAATCTGTATCTTTCCGCTATGCCTAAGCGGCCGACTTACATGTGTCAAGAACCAAAGACCACGGTCTGGTAGGAGGAGTTTTATGGGTGATTCACGGGATTTGAGGCTGCCGATGAACCTTGATCTCTCGCGACGCGACGTGCTGAAGATCGCCGGCTATGGCAGCCTGGCGGCCTTCATCGCCGCCTGTGGCGGCAACACCAACACCACGACCAGCGGAATCACGGCCAAGGGCGGCTCGATGTCGCTCGGCAGCTACAACACCGACCCTGGCAACAAGAAAGGGACTCAGGCCCTCGTCGACGCGTTCAGCTCCGCCAACGGCGGCACCAAGGTCAAGATCAACACCGTCGACCACGGCACATTCCAGAACCAGATCAGCTCCTACCTCCAGGGCACGCCTGAGGACGCCTTCACCTGGTTCTCCGGACACCGCATGCGGTTCTTCGCGTCGAAGGGGCTGGCGACGCCGATCGACGACGTGTGGGACGCGGTCAAGTCGAACTACACGGAAGGCTTCGCCGCATCCGTGAAGGGCGACGACGGCCATGTCTATGCCGTCCCGACCGACTACTACCCCTGGGCGGTGTTCTACCGCAAGGACGTGTTCGCGGCGCATGGGTACACGGTCCCGACCAACTGGGACGCGTTCAAAGCTCTGTGCGTGCAGATGAAGAAGGACGGCCTGATCCCCATCGCCATGGCCGACAAAGACGGCTGGCCGGCGCAGGGGACTTTCGACATCATCAACCTGCGACTGAACGGGTATGACTTCCATACCGAACTCTTGACCGGCAAGCAGCCGTGGACCGACCCGAGGGTCACGGCGGTCTACAAGAAATGGAGCGAGATCACCCAGTACTACTCGCCCGCACTCTCCGGTCTCACCTGGCAGCAGGGCGCGGATCAGCTGCTCCGCAAGCAAGCCGGCATGTACCTGCTCGGGCTCTTCGTCTCCGACGAGTTCAAGGCGAGCGGCAGCCCGGCCGACCTCGACCAGCTCGACTTCTTCCCATTCCCGGACCTGGGCACGCAGTACGACGCCGAGAAGGCGCTCGACGCGCCTATCGATGTGTACATGCTCACCAAGAAATCCCCCACGCTGAGCGCCGATCTCGGCCAGGCCAAGGCCTTCATGGAGTTCGTGTCCAAAGGCTCGACGCAGGTGCTGTACTGGCAGAACGCACCCGGCTCGATCCCGACCGCCAGCGACGCCGACAAGAGTCAGTACCCGGCCTTGACCGCGAAGGCTGTGCAGATTGTGAGCAGCGCGAAGCGGATCACGCAGTATTTCGACCGCGACTCTCGGCCTGACTTTTCAGGTCCGAACGGCATGCAGGGCTTCCTCCTGAAGTTCCTCGCCAATCCAAGCCAGGACACGACCAGCCTACAGGGAGAGATGAAAGCGTTCTGGGACTCGCTGCCCCCGGAGTAAAGCGGACATATGATCTGAGCCGTGGCCAACCCCACGACGAGCCAAGCCCCCGCCCGGACGAAAGCGCCCGAGGCGGGGGCACTCGTAACCACCCGGCGCAAGCGCCGCTACACCCTACTCACCCGTCAGGACAAGCTTCTCATCCTCATGATGGTTGGGGTGCCGCTCGCACTGGACCTACTCTTGATCTGGGGCCCGACCCTGGCTTCGGTGGTCCTGTCCTTCACCAACTGGGACGGCATCGGGCCGGTCACCGGCAACAACATCGTCGGCCTGAAGAACTACCAGTTCTTGTTTACCGGCTACACGCTCTTCTGGCCGGCGTTCTCGCACAACCTCATCTGGCTGGCATGGCTGACTTTCATCGCAACGCCGCTGGGCATGTTCCTAGCCGTGCTCCTGGACCGCGAGATGCGCGGAACGCGTATCTACCAGAGCGTGTTCTTCCTGCCGGTGGTGCTGTCTCTGGTGGTGGTTGGGTTCATCTGGGAGCTTCAGTACGCGCCCAATGACGGCTTCATCAACAATGTCTTCGGCCTGGTTAAGTCGGGCAAGCTCATCGACTGGCTGGGTAACCCGCGCATCAACCTGTTCGCGATCTTGGTCGCCGCCAGCTGGCGGCACGTCGGCTACATCATGATTCTCTACCTGGCCGGGCTGAAGAGCGTCGATCCTTCCCTCCGCGAGGCGGCGAGGGTGGACGGGGCCACACAGGTGCAGACCTTCTTTCATGTGGTCCTGCCGGTGATGGCCCCGATCAACGTGATCATCGTCGTCGTCACTGCCATCGAAGCGCTTCGCGCATTCGACATCGCTTTCATCATCAACCAGGGCAAGAACGGGCTCGAGCTGCTGTCGATCCTGATCTACAACAACAGTCTCAGCGAGGCCAGCCTGGTGGGTTTCGGCTCCGCGATCGCCGTTGTCCTCCTGGTGATCTCATTGGGTCCGATCATCCTGTTCCTCTCGCGAACCATGAAGACGTTGGCGTGACACAAAACTATCAATTCCTGCCCAGCACGATGCCGGCGATCTTTCCGGGCGTCGCCGGCAACGCCGGCAAACCGAAACGACGCCGGATCCGACCGGCTCGAGTTGCCCTTCACATGTTTCTCGGAGCAATGGTCGCGCTCTGGCTGTTTCCGCTGTTCTGGGCCATCTATTCCTCGCTGCGTCCGTACAGCGACACGGTCCTGCATGGCAGTATCTCTTGGCCGAGCGGCGGCTTGAGCTTCATCAACTACCAGACCGTCTGGACCCAGGCCGACATCCCCTACTACTACGTGAACACCCTGGTCATCGTGATCCCGGGCGTGATCCTCACGCTGCTGCTCGCGTCGATGGTCGCCTTCTGCTGCACCCAGTTCAGCTGGAAGTTCAATCTCATCGTCCTGATGCTGTTCACCGCCGGCAATCTGCTCCCGCCGCAGGTCATCATCCGGCCTCTCTACTGGGTCTACCTGAACACTCCGATCGCGAATCTGGGGTCGATCGACGTAAGCAAGTTCTCGTTCGCGCTCTTCAGCGACAACAACCTTCTTTACGACCAGTACATCGGGATCATCCTTATCCATGTGGTCTTCCAGACCGGCTTCGCCACGTTCGTCCTCAGCAATTACATGAAGACGATCACGAAGGAGATCACCGAGTCGGCGCTCGTCGACGGCGCCAATGTGCTGCGGATCTGGTGGAGCGTGATCCTGCCGCTCTGCCGGCCCGCGCTCGCGGCCATGGCCACGCTTCTGTTCACGTTCATGTACAACGACTTCTTCTGGGCGTTGGTCCTGTTGAAGTCGGGCGACAAGCGTCCGATCACCAGCGCTCTCAACAACCTGCAAGGTGAGTTTTTCGTCAACAACAACCTTGTTGCCGCCGGCGCATTGCTCGCTTGTATCCCACCGATCCTCATCTTCATCCTCCTGCAGAAGCATTTCGTTGCCGGCCTGACGCTCGGATCTACAAAAGGCTGAGCTCCCACCCAAGCGGCACAACTGGGGCGGGTCCCTTACTTGGCGAGAGGCTGCCCCACATCGCCTACGGTGGCGACTACAACCCCGACCAGTGGCCGGAGCACGTTTGGGAGGAAGACATCCGCCTCATGCGGGAGTCGGGAGTGAATCTCGTCTCGCTCGGCATCTTCTCGTGGTCGCGCCTCGAACCAACGCAGGGCAAGTTCGACTTCGCCTGGCTTGACCGGATCATGGACATGCTGCATGAGGGCGGGGTGCGCGTCGACCTCGCGACCGCCACCGCATCGCCCCCGCCGTGGCTTTCACATGCGCACCCGGAGATGCTGCCGGTGCTCGCCGACGGCGTCCGCCTTTCGCACGGAGCCCGGCAGCACTACTGCCCGAGCAGCCCCGTCTATCGGCACGCGACCGCGCGGCTGGTGTCGGCTTTGGCGGGTCGGTACGCCGATCATCCGGCGCTCGCCATGTGGCACGTGGGCAACGAGTTCGGCTGTCACGTGGCGGCGTGTTACTGCGACGTCTCGGCGCTGGCATTCCGCCAATGGCTGGAACAGAGGTATGGGGAGCTCGAGGATCTGAACCGAGCTTGGGGCACGGACTTCTGGTCGCAGCGGTACTCGGACTGGGACGAGATCCTGCCGCCTCGTCGCACGCCCACGTGGCCGAATCCGAGCCAGCAGCTCGACTTCATGCGCTTCTCCTCGGACGCCCTGCTCGAGTGCTACGAGCTCGAGCGCGGGATCCTCATCGAACGCAGCCCAGGCGTCCCCATCACGACCAACTTCATGCGCTTCTTCAAGCCGCTGGACTACTGGAAGTGGGCAGAGCGCGAGGACGTGGTCAGCGACGACGTCTACCAGGATCCATCCGACCCGGAAGCGGGAATGCGGGCAGCGATGGCGGGCGATCTGATGCGCTCGCTCGGGCGCGGCCGGCCCTGGATCCTGATGGAACAGACCTCCAACCGCGTCAATTGGCGCGATGTAAACGTGGCCAAAGCTCCGGGGCAGATGCGATTGTGGAGCTACCAGGCGCTGGCCCGAGGCGCCGACGGCGTGATGTTCTTCCAGTGGCGCCAGTCACGCGCCGGGGCCGAGAAGTTCCACAGCGCCATGGTTCCTCACGGACCGCCGGAGCACTCGCCCACCTGGCACGAGGTCGTCAAGCTCGGACGCGAGCTTGGTCGCCTGGACCCGGTGTGCGGCACCCGCGTGAGCGCGGACGTGGCGATCCTTCACGACTGGGAATCGTGGTGGGCGCTCGAGCTGCCGTCCAAGCCGTCGATTCGGATCCACCATGTCGACCAGCTGGAGTCGTATTACCGGCACATCTTCGAGGCCAACCTGACCGCGGACTTCGCGCGGCCGTTCGACGACCTTTCGTCATACAGCCTCGTGCTCGCACCGAGCGTATACCTGGTCAGCGACGAGGCGGCGGCCAACCTGACCGCCTTCGTCGAGGCGGGCGGCACGCTCGTGATGTCGTTCTTCAGCGGCATCGTCGATCCGTTCGAACACATCCGGCTGGGCGGCTATCCCGAACCCTTCAAGACCCTCCTCGGCCTCGAAGTGGTCGACTGGTTTCCGCTGGCTGACGGGGAGCAGGTCAAGCTCAAGTTCGCCGACGGCGCGCAGTCGCAGGCCGACCTCTGGAGTGAGCTCATCACCCTTTCGGGCGCCGAGGTGCTGGCCCAATTTGCCGGCTCGATCCTCGACGGCCACCCCGCGGTCACGAGCCACAAGTTCGGGCAGGGGCATGCGATTTATATCGCCACCCGGCCGGAGCCGCCGGCCATGGCGCGGATCCTACGCGCCGCCGCCAACCAGGCCGGCGTGAAGCCTGCGATCGAGGCGCCGGCCGGAGTATCCGCGGTGCGCCGGGCGGGGCCCCGCAGCAAGCTGCTCTTCCTCTTGAATCACCGGGATGTGCCCGTGGACGTGCCCATTGCCGAGCCCGGCGTCAACCTGGTGGACGGCAGCGAGGTTCATCGCGGCTTGATCCGCCTCGGCCCGCGCGGCGTGGCCGTCGTCCAGGAGGGCTGGTAGCGCCAATCCCCTCTCCCCTGCGGGGAGAGGGTTAGGGAGTGGGGCGTGAAAGCACGCAAGCTTCAGCCGAGATGGCGGAACGGCGCCGGCACGTAGCCGGCGAGCGCCGCGAGCCATGCCATTGAAAGTGTGGCTTTGACGGCGGGGTCGTCTTGGGCGAGCCAGGCCAGATGCCTCAGCGCGTGCTCGACGACTTGATTCGATGAGATTGCCTTCGCAGCCTCGGTCGCGGTGTTCCGGGCCAGGTCGGCTCGCGTGATCGGTATGGATGCGAGGTCCGGCGCCTGGTCATCGCCGATGACGACCAGGAAGCTCAGGAACACGCCGCCGGGACCTCGACGCCACGATGTCGAGTGCACCAGCAGAGGCGCGCCCATGAGATTGGTCGACAGGCGCTTGACGATCTCCATGGGATCGTCCTCCTCGTGCGATTCGATGTACCAGGCGTCGGCGCCGCATGGGCCCGTGAGCACCACTTGCTCCCCCCGCAAGCGCACCACGAACACCTCGGCCTGGACCGGCCCCTCCGTGCCCCATGGGGCGGGTGCCGGCGGGCTCGTGTCCTCCTTTCGGCTCAGGCGTCGGGACGCGCCCTCGAGAGCACGTCCTCCCTCGTGACCTTCATGTTGTGGGACTCGAACGCGTGCTTCTGCACGATCGGGACCAGCTCGTCCACCGTCCCACGCATGAGGATGCCGCACGCGCACTCGACCACCAGGATGCCTTCTCGGCCGTCTTTGCTCAAACGGGAATACCTCCTCGCCGGGAAGTGTACGAAGTGTTTGAGGCTCCTAGATGACCAACACGAAACCCAGGATCACGATCGAATTCTGCGTCCCTTGAGACTACCTCGACCGGGCCGTGAGCCTGGTTGGGGAGTTGATGGCCCGCTGGGCGCCACTGCTCGACGGAGTCGAGCTGAAGACCGGCAGCAAAGGCCGATTCGAGGTGCTCATCGACGGGCAGGAGGTCTTCAGCAAGGCGCGGCTCGACCGCTTTCCAGCCGAGGGCGAGGTCGCGAAGCTCCTGGAGCCCAGGCTCGGACCCCCGCCGACGTGGAGATCGACAAGTAACCCCGACTCGCGGCCCTAGCAGTGGCTCTTGTGAGGAGGGAGCCGGGCGTGCCCGGCTCCGTCGTTTTGCGACTTGATCGCAGCATTGAGACCGGTTTTTCAGTACGCTTTTCGCGCGATGCGTAGTCCAGCCGTTGCTTCTTTGGCCCCGCTCACCAGGCGGCGCGCCATCGACTACGTTCGCTGCGCCAGCTGCTTCTGTAGCTGACCGGACGTCCTGACCGGGGGTTTCCCCCAACACGCGCCGGCGCGCGTGCTCAATCCCAAACGTTCGGTATCACCACATCAGCGGAGGCGCATCCAGTTGTCCAATCTGTCCGACGGCACACCTCTCGACGGCTTCTCGAAGAACGAGTCCATCAAGGCAGGCAGCAATCACCTGCGTGGGCTCATCAAGGAGGAGCTGATCGAGGACACGCCTGCGTTCGGCGAGGACAGTGAGCAGCTGCTCAAGTTCCACGGCATCTACCAGCAGGACGACCGCGACCGCCGCAAAGAGGCCCGGGCGCGCGGCCTGGACAAGCACCACCAGCTCATGATCCGGACCCGGATCCCTGGGGGCATCGTCTCATCGGACGCATACATTGCCCATGACGAGATCAGCCGGCGCTGGGCCAACGGCACTCTGCGTGTGACGACTCGGCAGGACTTTCAGCTCCACGGCGTGCTCAAGGGCGACATCAAGAAGTCCATCCGCGCCATCAACGACGCCCTGCTGACCACACTCGGGGGCTGCGGTGACGTGGAGCGCAACATCATGTGCTGCCCAGAGCCGCTGGTCGACGACTTCCATGCGCAGGTCCAACGCGCGATCTCCGAGATGGTGGCCGAGCTCACGCCGCGCACCAGTGCGTATCACGAGATCTGGCTCGACGGCGAGGTCGTGAAGTCATCGGAGCCCGAGGTCGAACCCCTTTATCGCGAGCAATACCTGCCACGCAAGTTCAAGACCACGATTGCGCTCGAAGGCGACAACTGCGTCGACGTCTACGCGCACGACCTCGCTATCGTCGCGATGAAGCGTCCGGATGGAACCCTGCGCGGTTTCAACCTCCTTGTGGGCGGGGGGCTCGGGCGCACGCACAACAAGCCGGAGACGTTCGTCGCGGTTGCGGTGCCCCTCGCCTTCGTAGAGCCGGACCAGGTCGTGGATGCCGCCCGCGAAGTCGTGGCGGTACAGCGCGACTACGGCGACCGCAGCAATCGCCGGCACGCTCGCCTCAAGTACACGATCGCCGACCGGGGGCTCGAGTGGTTTCGCGGCGAGGTGCAGAAGCGGCTGTCATTCGGGCTGCAGCCGCCGGAGCCGCTGGTGTGGAAACCCGTAGACGACCATCTCGGTTGGCACGAGCAAGGCGACGGCCGCCTGTACGTCGGCATCTACATCGAAAACGGACGCATCGCCGACGTCGGCGATGTTCGCTCGCGATCCGGGCTTCGTCGCATCGTCGACGAGCTCCGCCCGCAGGTAAGGCTGACCGCCCAGCAGAACGTGATCCTCGCCGACATCGAGCCCGCCCAGCGATCACGCATCGAAGGGCTGATGGCCGAGTACGGCATCGCGCCTGTGGAGTCCATTCCTCGAGCCATCCGGTACGCGATGGCCTGTCCGGCCATTCCGACCTGCGGTCTGGCCGTGGCCGAAGCTGAGCGCGCCCTGCCTGGTCTGGTCCGCAAGCTCGCGGCGCTGCTGGACGAGCTGGGCCTGTGCGAGGAGCGCATCAGCTTCCGGATGAGCGGCTGCCCCAACGGCTGCTCGCGTCCTTACCTCGGTGACGTCGGCTTCGTGGGCACGACGCTGGGCAAGTACGACGTGATGCTTGGAGGCGATTTCGACGGCACCCGCCTCAACCGCGTGTTTGCTCCCAACGTGCCGATCACCGAAATTCCGTCACTGCTGCGCCCGCTGTTCGAGGCGTTCCGCACAGAGCGCGAGCCCGGCGAGGGTTTCGGGAACTGGACCGAGCGCGTCGGCTTTGACGCGCTTCGACAGGTCGCAGTTTCAGAGGAGAAGACGGCATGAGGGTCGCGGCTCCGGCGGAAATGGAGTCAGACGCGCCGGAGGTTGTGCTGCGCTGGGCATACGAATCGATTCCGCGGGTCGCGATCGTGGCCAGCTTCCAGGCCGAGTCGTCCGTCCTCATCGATATGGCGGTGCGCATCCGCCCAGATGTCCATGTGCTCACTCTGGACACTGGCCGCCTGCCGCAGGAGACGTACGACATGATCGACCGCGTTCGCGATCGCTACGCGATCGAGATCGAGGTGGCCTCGCCTGATGCCGGCGACCTGGCTTACATGGTCGGCCGCCATGGCGTCAACCTGTTTCACCGATCGCCCGACCTCAGGCGTCTGTGCTGCGAGGTCCGCAAGTCGCGGCCGCTGGCGCGGGCGCTGCATGGCTATGACGCCTGGGTCACCGGCCTGCGCCGCCAGCAGGCGTCGACGCGCTCGCAGACTCCTGTCGTCGGGCCCGACCCCGAGCACGAGGGGTTGACGAAGATTGCGCCGCTGGCCTCGTGGACCAAAGACCAGGTCTGGGCCTACATCCGCGAACACGACCTCCCGTATCACCCGCTGTACGAGCGCGGATACACATCGATCGGCTGCGCGCCGTGCACCCGCGCCACCGTCGCCGGCGAGGACGAACGCGCCGGCCGCTGGTGGTGGGAGCAGGGCGAGGTCAAGGAGTGCGGTCTCCACTGGGCGGTAAAGCAATCGTGAGCAACTTGCTCGCGCTTTCCGAAAAGCACGCGCTCAGCGTCGAGCGGCTCACTGTGGCTTTCTCCCATGGGGAGGAGCTGTTGCTGGCCCTGGACGGCGCGACCTTCGAAGTCAAGCGCGGTGAATTTGTTTGTGTCGTAGGGGCGTCTGGATCGGGCAAGAGCACGCTGCTCAACGTTCTGGCGGGTCTCGATCGGCCCTCGGCCGGGCGGGCTCACGTCCACGGACGCGTGGCCCTGATTTTCCAGGAGTCGGCCCTGCTGCCCTGGCTGACCGCAGCGGGCAACGTCGAGCTGGCGCTCGAGCTGCGAGGTGTGAGCGCATCGGTTCGACAAGAACTCGCCTACGAACTCCTTGGTCGCGTTCACCTGGCTGGATTCGAGAAGCGGAGGCCGCACGAGCTATCGGGCGGGATGAAGCAGCGCGTCGCCCTGGCGCGGGCTCTGGCTCAGGACGCCGACGTGCTCTTGATGGATGAGCCTTTTGGGGCGCTGGATGCCATCAGCCGCGATCTCCTTCACGAGGAGTTGGAGCGAATCTGGAAGGAGAGCCGTCTCACGATCCTCTTCGTCACCCACAACGCTCGCGAGGCTGTTCGCCTCGGCGATCGGGTGATGGTCTTCACGAGCCGGCCGGGTCGCGTTGCGCAAGAAGTGCACGTCAACCTGCCTCGCCCGCGGAGCCTCGACTCGCCTGAGCTGGCAGTGATCGCCGGCCGCATTACGGACCGGCTCAAGCACGAGATGTTCGGCGAGGCGGTCATCTGATGGCGGCTGAGCTCGCACCGCAGCTTTCGCTTTCGGAGGCGCTGGGGTCGAGGCCGCATCCAGTTCGCAGATCGGCGGCGCGCGTCTGGTCGGGCCTCTGGCCAAAGCTCGGAGCGGCCGTTCTGCTCGTGGTCATCTGGCAGCTTGTCGTGTGGTCAGGCTGGAGATCGCAATCGGCGCTGCCGGGGCCGTGGCCGGTGGTGGAGCGCTTGGCCGGCGATCTCCGCCATCTGGACTTCTACGCAGCAATCGGGCTGACCCTGCGACGTGTTGCCTTCGGCTACGCGATCGCGGCGGCAGCCGCAAGCATCGTTGCGATTCTCATTGCCCGTATCGAGCTGGCTCGCAGAGCGGTGGGGTCGCTTCTAGTCGGCCTGCAGTCGATGCCTTCAATCGCGTGGTTCCCGCTCGCCATTCTGCTGCTGCAAAGAAGCGAAGGCGCAATCACCCTCGTCGTCGTGATGGGTGCCGCGCCTGCAATCGCGGCCGGTCTGTTGAGTGGCATCGATCATGTGCACCCGCTGCTGATACGGGTTGGTCGCGCCATGGGAGCCGACGGCTTGCGCCTATACCGCCACGTCATCCTCCCGGCGGCGCTTCCCGCCTTCGTCGGTGGCCTCAAGCAGGGATGGGCGTTTGCCTGGCGGAGCCTGATGTCCGCCGAGCTTCTGGTTGTCGCAACCAACCAGTCATCGATCGGGCAGCTGCTTCAGTCGGCCAGGAATCTCAACGACGCCCAGCAGCTGCTGGCGATCATGGTCGTGATCTTCGTAATCGGAATCGCAGTCGACAGCGTGTTCGGCATGCTCGACACCGCGATCAGGCGGCGTTGGGGTTTGCTCGGAATGGAAGCGTGAGCAAAGGCTTTGTCGTCTGGTTCACCGGCCTTTCAGGCGCGGGCAAGTCAACCATCGCTAACGCGCTGAAGGCAGAGCTCGAACGCCGCGGCCGCCACGCCGAGCTGCTCGATGGAGACGAGGTTCGCATGCACCTGTCGAAAGGACTGGGCTTTTCCAAAGAAGACCGCGACACGAACATCCGGCGCATCGGCTACGTGGCGCGGCTGGTCGCTCGCAGCGGCGGGATCGCGATCACGGCCGCGATCTCTCCCTACCGCGAGGTACGCGACGAGGTCCGCGCGCAGACCCCGGGCTTCGTCGAGGTCTACATGCGCTGCGCGATCGAGGCGCTGACCGAGCGCGACACCAAAGGTCTTTATCGCAAGGCACTGGCCGGCGAGCTCGCCAATTTCACCGGTGTCAGCGATCCCTACCAAGAGCCTTTTCATGCCGAGGTTGTTTGCGACACGGCCAGTGAAACGCCAGCCGAGTCTCTTGCGAAGATCATCGAGGCGCTTCAGCGCCTCGGACATTTATCGGAAACGCTGGAGCGCTTGGGCCACCTGCCGCGGCCCACGGTCGAGCGGCTGCCTGCGGGTGACGAGCTGCACGCCCTGCGCGCGGAGGCGCGAACGCTGCCCCGGCTCGACGTTGGACCACGCGAGCTGTCGGACCTCTTCATGCTCGCGAGCGGCGGCCTGGCTCCGCTCGAGGGTTTCATGGGTGCCGAGGACTATAAGTCGGTGGTCGGCTCCGGCCGGCTGGCAGGCGGCCAGCCATACACGATCCCCATCGTCCTCCGGGCCGCCTCCGCGCCCACGGCGGATCGGATCGCTCTTTTCATCGGCGACCAGCCGGTCGGCATCGTCGACGTCACCTCTGCTTTCCAGACCGACCACGATGCGGAGGCCCGGAGCGTGTACGGCACCGATGACGATGCGCATCCGGGTGTGAGAGTGCTCAAGGAGTCTGGTCGCTGGGCGATCGCCGGCGACGTGTTAGCGCTGGCGCACGCCGCGTCTGGATTCCCGGCCTACGACCTCACGCCTGCGCAGGTGCGCGCGGTCAAGAGCGCTCGCGGTTGGAGCACCATGGTCGGGTTCCAGACCCGCAACCCGGTCCACCGCGCCCACGAGTACTTGCAGAAGGTGGCGCTGGAAATGGTGGATGGCCTGCTGCTGCACCCGCTCGTGGGAGAAACCAAGAGCGACGACATCCCCGCCTCGGTGCGCATGAGCTGCTATGAGGAGCTGCTGCGCGGGTACTTCCCGCCCGAGCGCGTGCTGCTGGCCACCAACCCCGCGTGGATGCGCTATGCCGGTCCGAAGGAAGCCGTCTTTCACGCCATCGTCCGGCGCAACTATGGCTGCACGCATTTCATAGTCGGCCGCGACCACGCGGGGGTCGGCAGCTACTACGGCACGTATGCGGCGCACCGCATTTTCGATGAGTACGCGCCTGGCGAGCTGGGGATCGAGATCCTTCGCTTCGAGCACACCTTCTATTGCTCCGCGTGCGGGGGCATGGCCTCCTCGCGAACATGCCCGCACCCCGCGGAGCTGCACCAGACGCTGAGCGGCACGGCCGTGCGCAAGTTGCTCGCGGAAGGCGAGGACCTGCCTGCGGAGTTCACGCGGCCCGAGGTCGCCAGAGTGCTGCTCGACGCGGCCAAGGAAGAGGCCACCGCATGAGGTACTACCCCGTCTTCCTCGACCTCGCCGGCCAACTTTGCGTCGTCTTGGGTGACGGGAAGTTCGCGTCTGAAAAGGCCGGCGCCCTGAAGCATGCGGGAGCGAATGTGCGAGTGATCCCGTCGCGCGACTACAAACCGGGTGCCCTCGCCGGCGCGCGACTCGTGGTCGATGCGAGCGAGGACCGTGAGATCAACCGGCTGAGCTGGGAGGAAGCCGAGGCTGCCGGCATCCTGATCAACGTTGTCGACCGCCCAGCCCAATGCCGCTTCATCGCCCCCGCCATCGTGCGGCGAGATCCCCTTCTGATCGCCATCTCGACCTCGGGCGAAAGCCCGTACCTGGCGTCCGCGCTACGCGCGCGCATCGAGCGCTGGCTCGGGCGCGAATGGGGCCCATTTGTGGCGCTGGTCGGAAATGTTCGCAGGCAGCTCCGCGCGCGAGGTGTACCCATCCCCGAGCAGACACACATCTATCGCCGCATCGTCAACTCCGACGTCCGGAGCCTGATCCGGCGGGGCCGGCCGGACGATGCCGCACACCTGGCCGTGGCCATCGCGCAGGCGGGGCCAAAAGCGACGGGCCGTGTCGCCCTCGTCGGCGCCGGGCCTGGCGACCCCGACCTGCTCACATTCAAGGCTCGCGAGCTGCTCGCGGACGCCGACTACGTGCTGCACGACGCTCTCATCGCTCCCGAGACGCTCGCGCTCTGCGGTCCCGACGCGCGGCTCGAGGACGTGGGCAAGCGCGGCGGGCTGGTCAGCCCGCGACAGGAAGACATCACGGCGCGACTCATCGAGCTGGCGCAGGCTGGCGGCTCGGTGGTCAGGCTCAAGGGCGGCGATCCATTCGTGTTCGGCCGAGGCGGGGAGGAGCTGGCCGGCCTGGTTCGGGCAGGGATCGAGGTCGTGGTCGTCCCCGGCGTGACTGCGGCGCTGGCCGCGCCGGCCGCGGCCGGCATCTCTGTGACGCAGCGCGGCGTCTCCTCATCGTTGGCGATCACGACCGCGCAGGGTGGCAGCTCGTTCGACCGGCTGCGTGAGCTCGCCCTCGCCGCCGACACATTGGTGGTGCTGATGCCGCGGACCAACCTGGCCGAGGTGGCGGCGGTGCTCGCGGAGGCGGTGGGCGGCTCGCGTCCGGCCGCGGTGATCAGCAACGCGACCCTGCCGAACCAGCGGACCGTCACGGGAACGCTGGAATGGATCGCCCGCCAGGCGGACCAGGCCGCCATCGAGACCCCCGCCACCCTCGTCGTGGGGGACGTCGTCGCCGCCGCGCCGGTCCTCGCGGTGCTGCCAAACTCGTCAGTGGATGGTGGGATCGGCTAGGCGGCTTCGATTGGGGACGCGAGGTTCGCGACTGGCGCTGGTCCAGAGTGAGCTGGTCGCCGACCGCCTGCGTAGGGCGGGCTACGAAGTCGACCTCATCCCGATCGTGACCGAAGGCGACGTTCGGCCCGTCGACATGTCGCCAGGAGAGGG
The DNA here is from genome assembly GCA_955652585.1 of Candidatus Dormiibacterota bacterium. Taxonomy (GTDB): domain Bacteria; phylum Chloroflexota; class Dormibacteria; order Dormibacterales; family Dormibacteraceae; genus UBA10449. The sequence continues at coordinate 15,415 of CATPBF010000131.1, forward strand.
CGTTTTCGTCGCGGCCATCGCTCGCGCCCTGCTCAACGGCGAGGTCGACATCGCGGTGCACAGCGCCAAGGATGTTCCGCTTGACGAGGAGCCGGGCCTTGTGATCGCCGCGTACTCGGAACGCGCGGATCCACGCGACGTTTTGATAACCAAGAGCGGACGAGCGTCCCTCGAATCGCTGGCCGAAGGTGCGACCGTGGGCACCGACAGCCCAAGGCGGACCGGGTTTCTCCTGGCTGCGCGGCCGGACCTCAAGGTCATTCCGCTTCACGGCAACGTGGAGACGCGTCTGCGGCGCCTGGATGATGGCGGCGCCGACGCCGTCGTGCTGGCGGCAGCCGGAATCGACCGGCTGGGAAGACAGAACCGGATTGACGAGCGCCTGGATCCTGAAGTCATTGCGCCGGCGCCGGGCCAGGGGGCCCTGGCCGTGCAAGTTCGGCGGACCGACGCCCGACTGGTCGAGTTGGTTTCGGGGATCGACGACGGTGACATTCGCTTGGCGGTCGAGGCCGAACGCGAGGTCCTGAGGGCGACGGGTGGCACGTGCCGCGCGCCGGTGGGAGCTCTTGCTTCGGTCAACAACGACGCGTTCACGCTGCTCGCGGCCGGCGTCAACAGCGATGGAACCGGCAAGCTGGTCGAACGGGTGGAAGGCAAGCTTGCAGACGCAACCAGCCTGGCGGCCAAACTTGGCAGACTCCTGGTCGCGCAGGTCGCGCTGCGATGATCGCAGTTCTAGTTACACGACCGGGCGGGGAGTCGGATCCGCTGGTGCAATCGCTGCGGCAGCGAGGCTACCGTGTTCACGCCGTGCCGACCGTGCAAACAGAACCTGCGGTCGTCGACTCGCGCTCACTGGCCCAGTACGACTGGGTCGTATTCACCAGCGCGCGGGGTGTTGATGCACCTGCCGGGCTGCCCGCTGGCCCGAGATTTGCCGCAGTCGGGCCCGAGACGGCCAAGGCGCTGCGAGCGCGAGGCGTCGAGCCGGCGTATGTGCCGGCCACGGCCGACGGCGCCGACCTCGGCAAGACGCTTCCGGACATCGAGGGCAAGCGCGTCGTGCTCGTCCGCGCCTCGGCTGCGGACGCCGATCTGCCCGACATCCTGCGCCGGCGCGGCGCGATCGTCGAAGAGGTCATCGCGTACCGAACCGTGGAAGCGCCGCCTGAATCGGCTCATCCCCTGCGCACAGCGCTGAGCGATCCCGACCTGAGCGCCGTGGTCTTCGCGTCGGGCTCCGCGGTACGTGGATTCGTCGAGCTTGGCGGCACGGCGCAGCTGCCCGCGATCACGATCGGAGCGCGGACGACCGCTCGTGCTCGCGAAATGGGCTTCCGTGTGATCGCGGAAGCCGGCACGCAGAGCGTGGCCGGCCTGGCCGATGCCGTCGCGCGGGCCTTGCCGCTGGAGGTGCAGGACAATGCGTGAGCTGCTTCGCGCCCGGAGCGTGCCGGTGCCGGCCGCGGATCGTCCGCGGCGGCTTCGCCGGACGGCGGCGCTGCGCTCTCTGGTCAAAGAGACCCGGCTCGCCCCGGGCCAGCTCGTGATGCCGCTCTTCGTCATCAACGGACGCGACCGATCGGAGCCGATCGAATCGCTCCCGGGACAAGCCCGCCTCAGTGTCGACCTCACGGTCGCAAAGGCACGCCAGCTGGCGCAGCTCGGCGTGGGCGGCGTGCTGCTGTTCGGCATCCCGGACCGCAAAGACGATGACGGCAGCGGCGCATACGACCCGGCCGGACCGGTGCCGTCGGCCTTGCGTGCGCTCAAAGAGGCCGGCATGCCGCTGGTGCTCGCCGCCGATGTCTGCATGTGTGAATACACGAGTCACGGCCACTGCGGAATCGTGTCCGGCGGCCAGGTCGACAACGACGCCACGCTCCCGCTCCTCGCCGAGGCCGCCGTCGTGTACGCGGACGCCGGTGCGGACGTCGTTGGCCCGAGCGGCATGATGGACGGCCAGGTCGCCGCCCTGCGCGCTGCGCTCGATGCCGCTGGCCACACGAGGACCGCGATCATGGCGTACGCGTCGAAGGCCGCCTCGGCTTTCTACGGTCCGTTTCGGGAGGCGGCCGGCTCGACGCCCGCGTTTGGCGACCGGCGCGGCTACCAGATGGACTTCTCCAACGCCCGCGAGGCGATGCGCGAGATGGAGCTGGATGTGCGGGAGGGCGCCGACATCCTGATGGTCAAGCCCGCGCTCACGTCCCTGGACCTCCTGGCTCGTGCCCGCAAACGCTTCGACGTGCCCCTCGCCGCCTACCACGTGAGCGGCGAGGTCGCGATGCTGGAGGCCGCCGCCGAGCGCGGCTGGCTCGACCGCAAGTCCGCAGGGCTGGAGACGCTGACGGCGATCGTGCGCGCCGGGGCCGGAATCGTCATCACCTACCTCGCGGCCGATGCCGCGCGCTGGCTTCGGGAGGACCCGGCCCTTTGACCGAGCAGTACGTTCACGCCCTTGCCCTCAGCCTGGATCCTGCCTGGCGTCGCCTGCCGGACGCCCAGAGGCGATCCACGTGCGCCGACTTCGTCTCGACGATCGAGCAGGCGACCACCATCACGACCTACGCCTACACGATGGTCGGCCTGCAGGCGGGTATCGACCTCGTGCTGTGGCGGCTCGCCCCATCTCTTGACGCCCTTGAAGAATCGGCCGCGGCCGCATTGCGCTGCGGGATGGGTACATGGATGAGCGTAAGGGAGAGCTTCCTAGGCTTGATCCAGCCCTCGCAGTACGTGAAGAAGCCGACGCCGCAGGAGCAGTCGCTCTTCAGCGGCGAGCGGTCGCGATACCTGATCGTTTACCCATTCACCAAGTCGGCCGATTGGTACCTGCTCGACAAGGACACGCGGCAGAGGATCATGAACGAGCACATGAAGGTCGGCCACCAGTACCCGCAGGTGCGCCAGCTGCTGGCTTACTCGTTCGGCCTCGACGATCAAGATTTCGTGGTCGCTTACGAGACGGACGACCTTCCCGCTTTCGGCGAGCTCGTCCGCGCTCTTCGTGCGACGGAGAGCCGGCGCTCGACCGTGCGCGATACTCCGATTCTCGCGGGCATCCACCGCCGGTTCGGGGACCTGGCAGAACTGTTCGGCGCGTGACCGCAAACACACCGCTGTTCCTGCGGGCCTGCAGGCGAGAACCGGTGGAGCGCACGCCCGTGTGGCTGATGCGGCAGGCAGGCCGTTCCCTGCCCGAGTATCGCGCGCTGCGCGAGCGATGGACACTGGAGGAGATCGTCGCGCAGCCAGAGCTCTGCGCCGAGGTGACGCTGCAGCCTGTGCGCAGGCTGGGTGTCGATGCGGCGGTGATGTTCGCGGACATCATGCTGCCGCTGCGCGGTATGGGCATCGACTTCGACCTGGTCGAATCGATCGGGCCGGTGGTGGCGAATCCGATTCGAACCGTCGAAGCGGTGCATGCGCTGCGCACACCACCGGCCGCGGAATCCGTGCCCCAGGTCATGGATGCGGTGAGAATCGTTGCGCGCGAGTCGCCTGTGCCGGTCATCTGCTTCGCGGGAGGTCCCTTCACGCTCGCGAGCTACGCAATCGAGGGCCGGCCGAGCCGGGACTTCCTGCTCACCAAGCAGTTCATGTACCGCGAGCCCGCCGCGTTCGGGCAGCTGCTCGACAAGCTCGCTACCGTGATGGCGGAGTACCTCGGCGCGCAGGTCGCGGCCGGCGGGCAAGCATTCCAGGTTTTCGACAGCTGGGTCGGTGCGCTCTCGCCCGCCGACTACGAGGCGCGCGTGCTGCCTTACACGCGGCGCATCTTCCAAGCCACGCGCTCGCTGGGGGTGCCCAGGATCCACTTCGGAACCTCCACCGCGGGACTGCTCGAGCTGATCGCAACCTCCGGCGCCGATGTCATCTCGCTGGACTGGCGCGTCGACCTCGATGCGGGCTGGCGGCGGGTCGGCCACGACCACGGGGTGCAGGGCAACCTCGACCCGGCGATTCTGCTGGGCCCGGTTGGGCTGGTGGTCGACGGGGCGCGCCAGGTGCTCAGGCGGGCGGCCGGCCGCCCAGGCCATATCTTCAATCTCGGCCACGGCGTCCTGCCTGGCAGCTCGCTCGAGAACCTGCAAGCGCTGGTCGAGGCCGTGCGCGAGGGTGTCCCCGCGATTGCCTGAGTCGCAATCGGTGCTTCACGCCCCACTCCCGAACCCTCTCCCCGAGGGGGAGAGGGGAAAGACTGCCGTCCTGTGCATGGCCTACGGCAGCCCCGACG
>CATPBF010000132.1 GCA_955652585.1 Candidatus Dormiibacterota bacterium
GCATCTGCAGGGCATATGCGAGCCGTGGCCCGCTCCGCCCACCGCGGCGCTTGACGACGCCGCCACCGGGCGGCTCCGCGAAAGTCTCGACCGGTGGGGACTCCTGTCGACGCCCCGCGACTGATTCCGTGGGGCCCTGACCGGCTCGAGCTCGGCGAGGGGGCGCGCTGGGTCGGGGCTCGAGTGGTCGTGGTCGACGTCCCCACCGGACGCCTGCTGGAGGCCGATCCCGCCAGGCCGGGTCCGCTGCGGCAGTTGGCGAAGCTTGACGTGACCCTCGGCGCGGTGGCGCCGCTGGCGGGCAAGGACGACGCGTGGATCGCCGCCTGCGGCACCGGCGTGGCACTGCTCAGGGAGGGAGGCCGGCTGGAATGGCTGGACAAGCCCGAGGACGGCAATCCGGTCATGACGCGGATGAATGACGCATGCGCGGATCCGGCGGGGCGCTTCTGGGCAGGCAGCATGGCTTTTGACTTCACGCCCGACGCGGGTTCGCTCTACCGAGTGGACCGAGATGGCACGGTCAACAAGGTGCTCGACGGCGTCACCATCTCCAACGGCCCCGCCTTCGATGCCGCCGGCACCACGATGTACTTCACCGACACGGCGCGAGGCCGAATCGACCGGTTCCACGTCGATCCGGAATCCGGTGCGCTCAGCGATAGGAAGGTCTTCGTGCAGTTGAAACGCGGTCGGGAGAACCCCGACGGCATGGCCGTGGACGGCGAAGACCACGTTTGGGTGGCCGTGTGGGGCGCGTCCGAGGTGAGGCGCTACCGGCCCGATGGCAGCCTGGCCGAGACAATTCAAGTTCCGACCAGGCAGCCGTCGAGCGTGTGCCTGATGGGACGCGAGCAGCCGCGGATGTTCGTCACGAGCGCTGCGATCGGGTTGGATGCATCGGATGAGCTGGCGGGGGCGGTGTTCGCCATGCCCGTGGCAGTCCGTGGCAGGCCGGCCGACAGCTTCCGCCTGGGTTAGGCCGGGTGGCGCTCCAGCAGCTCGGCGATCGAGCCTTCGAACTTGGCGAGCCGCTTGTGCACCTCGATCACCTCATCGGAGCTGACGGGGTCGTGGGGGTCGATGTCCGTCTGGTGCTCGGTCCACTCTGCGCCGCAGTCACAGCGGTGAAACAGGAAGCGGTCCGTGTGGGAGCGGTAGGTGTAGACCGACGCGTCTTTGGTTCGCCGTCCACAGGCGCATTTACCTTTGTCTGATTCCAGTTTTGACCTTTGCAATGACGTGTTCCTCGACTCGTATAACGAACCAGAACCCTAATTCGTTGCGGATGCTACACCGAGTGCCCCGTATCTGGGACCGTCAAATGTATGTAAATGCGCAAGTGCTACTGGACGGAATTCAGCTTCGCCAGTAGACCGGCCAGGTCCCGAAGCCGCTCGGTTTGCTCCGCGTGCTCGAGGGTCTGATACTGCGACAGGACGTCTACGAACCCCTCGCCGACGCTATAGCCCTGCTCGAAAAGCAGCTGCCGGCCCCGGTCGCCGAGCCGGTCCAGGACGTCGCGGACCTTGCTCTGGGGCGAAAACAAGGCAACTTCAGGCACTCGGCGCTGCCTCGGGGCTCCGGACGTTGACCCGGTGCCCGTGCCAGAGTTCGGGAACGCCCACGGGCGGATCTCCCGTATAGCTGAGCTCCAGGCGCCAAACGCCGTCCACCTGGACGGGCGCCACCGCGAGCTTGGTCTTGGCGTTCTGGCGCTGGAGCGTCTGCACGAGGGCGACGCCGTAGAGCACGAGCGCGCCGGGCAGGTTGACCGTGTTGATCCGGCCGCCTTCGCTGGAGCCGTCGACGCCAGACGTGCGGGAGCTGAGGGCGTGGGTCACGCGAGTAGGTTAACTGCTCTCACGGCCCTCTCCCTGACCCCCTTCGGGAGAGGGGATTGAGTTAGCGCGAGCGCCCGGGGAGGGCGGCGACGATCGCGGCGACTGTGGCCTCGTAGCCCAGCCGCCCGGTGTCGAGCACCAGGTCGTAGTGGGAAGCCAGGGTCCGGTCGTGTCCATAAACCTGCTTGATGTAGGCGGTCCAGTTCTCGTCGGTCTGCTTGAGCCGCTTGCGCGCCTCCTCCTCGGTCTTCTTCTCTCGCTCCATGATGGTCTTGACCCGGATCGCCGAGTCCGCGCGTAGGAATACATGCAGCGCACCTGGGTGGTGATGAAGGATGTAAGCGCCCCCGCGGCCGATGATCACGACGTTGTCCCCGCGGGCCGCCTCCACGATCACTTGCTGCGTGAGCTGGAGGACCGCGCGGCGGGTGTCGAAGACCGGGTCGGAGTTGGGCGGGCTCCAGGCGGAGGTCTCGGGCGGGATCATCGGCTCGGTGTTGGCGGCCCCGAGGGCCAGGAGGAGCCTGCTCAGCAGGGAGCCGGGCTGCTCGTCCTCCGCCTCGACCTCCTCCTTCGGGAGCTCGAGCCGGTGGGCGACCTCATCGATCAGATGCGAATCGAGGAAGTCGGCTTTGAGCCTGGTCGCCAGCATGTGGCCGACCGTCCTGCCCCCGGCCCCGATCTGGCGCCCGATGGTGATGACAGGCATGGCCGCCCCAATCTACGGCGGATCGGCACTCCAGACAAGATCGGAAATCCTGGCGAGCCAGGCGGTGCTCGTTTCAACCTCGTTGGCGCCAAACGTGCGCTTGAAAGGCGCAGCTAGGGCCCCGTTGGATCCAAACGTGCGGAATCGCCCGCGCGGTTACTCCAGGTAGTCGCGGAGCTTCTTCGAGCGCGAAGGGTGACGCAGCTTGCGCAGCGCCTTGGCCTCGATCTGGCGGATCCGTTCGCGGGTCACGCCGAACCGCTTGCCCACTTCTTCCAGTGTGCGCTGGTGGCCGTCGATCAGCCCGAAGCGCAGCTGCAGCACGCGGCGCTCGCGCGGCGTGAGCGTGTCGAGCACGTCCTCCACCTCCGAGTGGAGCATCGTCAGGGAGGCGGCGTCGGACGGCGAGACCGCCTCGCGGTCCTCGACGAAGTCGCCGAGGTGCGAGTCCTCCTCTTCGCCGATCGGGGTCTCGAGCGACACCGGGTCCTGCGAGACCTTCACGATCTCGCGCACCTTCTCGGGCGTGATCCCCATCTCCTCGCCGATCTCCTCGTCGCTCGGCTCGCGGCCGAGCTCCTGGAGCAGCCGGCGCGAGACGCGGACCAGCTTGTTGATCGTCTCCACCATGTGCACGGGGATGCGGATCGTCCTCGCCTGGTCGGCGATGGCGCGCGTAATCGCCTGCCGGATCCACCACGTGGCGTAGGTCGAGAACTTGTAGCCCTTGTGGTAGTCGAACTTCTCAACCGCCCGGATCAGGCCCATGTTGCCTTCCTGGATGAGGTCGAGGAACGACATGCCGCGGCCGATGTACTTCTTGGCGATCGAGACGACCAGCCGGAGGTTGGCCTCTGTCAGCCGCTGCTTGGCCTCATAGGCGCGCTCGTATCGCTCGGTCAGCCGGTACCGGGCGATCCGGTACGACTCGAGCGCTTCGGCGCGAACGCGTGGCCTGGCCGCGCCGTTGGTGGCCTGGCGCCGGCGCTCGGCGGACGCGGCGTCGAGCAGGTCCTGCAGTTTGCCCAGGTCCGAAAGGCCCAGGAGCTCCTGCGCGATGTGCGCTTGCTGGCCCTTGCGCTTGACCGTAGCCAGCCGCTCGATGACGTCCGGCAGCATCTCCTCCACGGAGCGCTGGCGCGAGTCGATCTCTTCGATGACATTCAGCGCCTTGAGGGCGTCGTGGAGCGGCTTGGCCTCGATGGCCTGCGCCAGCTCGACCTCGTCGTTGGCCGTGAGCAGGCTCACGCGCCCGATCTCCTTGAGGTACATGCGAACCGGGTCGTCCAGCGAAACCGAATCCATCATCTCGATGTCGAGGAGCATCTCGTCGTCGATCTGCTCGACCTCTTCGAAATCCTTCTCGCCGTCGGTGACCTCGATGCCGATCTCTTTGAACGCGGCGAAGATGCGGAAGATCTGATCCGGCTCGGCGTCGATCTCGGGGAAGCCCTGCAGGATGTCGTCAGGAGTGAGGTAGCCCTGCTCCTTGCCCTTGACGATGAGCTGCTCGGCGACGGCCATCAGCTCGTCCTCGAACCTGTGCTCCGGCTTCTCTACGGCCTTGCCGGCCCGGTTTCCACCCTTGGTCGCTACTTTGGCTGCGCGCGCGATCGTCACCCTCTCCTTTCCATTTCGTCGATGGCGTGGCCAAGCTCCCTGGCCTCTGCTTCGAGCCGCGCCACCCGCTCCGAGTCCTTCCCTCTTTCAGCCTCGGAAAGCTCGCGGATTATCCCACTGTGGCGGCCTCTCATGTGGTCGAGCGTTATGCGCTCGGCCAGCTCGACGGCCACCTCGTCCTCAACGCTGGGCGGCGGCGCCGCCCAAGCCCTTCTGATCAGGTCCTGTTCCTCTGGGGGGTATCCCCCCAATTCAGCCTCGAGCCCGGACGCACCGCCGCGCTCATAGGTTTCCAACATTCGAACGTATATAC
>CATPBF010000133.1 GCA_955652585.1 Candidatus Dormiibacterota bacterium
AAGTCGGATATGGTGACTCAAGAGTCTCGATGACGGGAAACCACGGCGACCGATATGAACGGATGCAGTACCGCCGCTGCGGTCGTAGCGGGCTCAAGCTGCCGGCGATCACGCTCGGCCTCTGGCAGAACTTCGGGGGTGACACGCCGCCAGAACGGCAAGCTGCCATCGTCCTCCGAGCTATTGATTTGGGCATCACGCATTTCGATCTGGCCAACAACTACGGCCCGCCGGCCGGCTCTGCGGAAGAAAACTTCGGCCGCATCCTGGCGGCCGACCTGGCCGGCCACCGTGACGAGCTGATCATCTCGACCAAGGCGGGATACGACATGTGGCCGGGTCCGTATGGCGAGTGGGGCTCGCGCAAGTATCTCCTGGCCAGCCTGGACCAGAGCCTGAAACGAATGGGACTGGAGTACGTCGACATCTTTTACTCCCACCGCTTTGACCCGGGGACTCCATTGGAGGAGACCCTGGGGGCGCTGGACACCGCCGTGCGCCAGGGGAAGGCGCTCTATGCGGGCGTCTCGTCGTACTCCGCTCGGCGCACGAACGAGGCTGCACACGTCCTGCGCAGCCTGGGTACGCCGCTGCTAATACACCAGCCTTCCTATTCGATGCTCAACCGATGGATCGAGGCAGACCTCATCGATGAGCTCAATCACGACGGGATCGGATGCATCGTTTTCTCGCCACTGGCGCAGGGCCTGCTGACTGACCGGTATTTGACAGGCGTACCGGCCGGCACTCGTGCGAGCCGAACGGGCTCGTTTTCCAGCGCGATGCTGACCGACGAGAACCTGGCCAAGGTGCGCGGCCTCAACGAGATCGCCAAGCACCGCGGCCAGACGTTGGCCCAGATGGCGATCGCGTGGACTCTGCGCAATCCTGTCGTGACGTCGACTCTGGTCGGCGCGAGCAGCGTTTCGCAGTTGGAGCAGAACGTCGCAGCGCTCGACTTGCTCGACTTCTCAGACGAGGAACTTGCTGAGATCGACCGCTACGCGACTGAAAGCGGCATCAATCTATGGGCCGCCTCAAGCGCGAGTTGAGCCGGGTGGACGGGCAGCTGTAATCGGCTGCTAGGGCCCCGTCCTACTATGTCTTAGGTGGCCACCGCCCTGTCCCTGTCTCACCTCGGCTCGCTGATGCGCGGCGTGCGCAGCGTGGACGAGGTCGGTGCCGAGGAGCGGGCGGCGTCGCTCGCGAAGCGCTCGATCAAGAAGGCTTCGAAGCTGTGGGCGCTCGATCTCGCCATCCGGTGCATGGACCTGACCACCCTCGAGGGCTCGGACACCCCGGGCAAGGTCGCCGCACTGTGCGCCAAAGGCATCCGGCCCAAGCCGGGCGACGCCACCATCCCTTCGGTGGCCGCAATCTGCATCTACCCCGCGCGCGTCGCGGACGCCAAGGAGCACCTTCGCGGGAGCTCTGTACGCATCGCCTCAGTCGCTACGGCCTTTCCATCTGGGCAAAGCTTCACCTCGGTAAAGGTCGCCGAGGTCAAGGAGGCGGTCGCGGCTGGCGCCGACGAGGTGGACATGGTGATCGACCGCGGCGCCTTTCTCTCCGGCGACCACGAGAAGGTGTACGAGGAGATCGTCGCCGTCAAAGAGGCGTGCGGGCCCGCGCACCTGAAGGTGATCCTCGAGACCGGTGAGCTCGGCACCTACGACAACGTCCGGCGCGCGAGCATCCTCGCCATGGCCGCCGGCGCCGACTTCATCAAGACGTCCACCGGCAAGGTGCAGCCGGCCGCCACCCTGCCTGTGAGCCTGGTGATGATGGAGGCGATCCGCGACTTCGTGCGCGAGACGGGCCGGCCCGTCGGCTTCAAGCCCGCGGGCGGCATCCGCACCTCCAAGCAGGCGATTGCCTACCTGGTCGTGCTGTACGAGACGCTCGGAGCCGAGTGGATGACCCCAGAACGGTTCCGGCTCGGCGCGTCCACCCTGCTCAACGACGTTTTGATGCAAATCGAGAAGGAGCGCACGGGCGCCTACCAGTCCGGCGATTACTTCACGATCGACTGAAATGGCGATTGCGAAGCGCGCACCCACCGAGTTAGCCAAGCAGACCTTCGAGTACGCGCCCGCGCCCGAGTCCATCGACCACATCAAGATCGAGCCCCGTTACGGGCTGTTCATCGGCGGCAAGATGGTCGCGCCGCACAGCAAGAAACGCTTCCCGACCATCAACCCGGCCACCGAGCAAAAGCTCGCCGAGGTGGTCGAGGCAGACGAGGTCGACGTCGATCACGCGGTGAAGGCTGCGGACAAAGCCTTCGAAGGCTGGTCGCGACTGGCGCCATCGCGTCGAGCGCGGTACATCTTCCGCCTGTCCCGCATCATCCAGGAACGCGCGCGCGAGCTCGCGGTCGTCGAAACGATGGATGGCGGCAAGCCGATCAAAGAATCGCGCGACGTCGACATTCCGCTTGCCGCCGCGCATTTCTTCTACTACGCCGGCTGGGCGGACAAGCTCGAATGGGCCTTTGCCAACCGCAAGCCGCGACCGCTAGGTGTCGCCGGCCAGGTCATCCCGTGGAACTTCCCGCTGCTGATGCTCGCCTGGAAGATCGCGCCGGCGCTGGCCGCCGGCAACACGGTCGTGTTGAAGCCCGCTGAGACCACACCGCTGTCGGCTCTGCTGTTCGCCGACATCTGCATGCAGGCGGAGCTCCCGCCGGGCGTCGTCAACATCGTCACCGGGGGCGGGAAGACCGGCTCGCTCGTGGTCACTCACCCGGCGGTCAAGAAGGTTGCGTTCACGGGCTCGACCGAGGTCGGCAAGCTGATCGCGCGCTCGCTCGCGGGGACCGGCAAGCGCCTCACCCTCGAGCTTGGCGGCAAGGCGGCCAACATCGTCTTCGACGACGCGCCGCTGGATGCAGCCGTCGAAGGCATCGTCAACGGCATCTACTTCAACCAGGGCCATGTGTGCTGCGCCGGCAGCCGCCTGCTGGTGCAGGAGTCGATCGCCGAGCCACTGCTCGAGAAGCTCAAGCTGCGCTTGGGCACGCTGCGGTTGGGCGACCCGCTCGACAAGAACACCGACATCGGCGCCATCAACTCGAAGGCGCAGCTGGAGAAGATCGAGGAGCTCGTCGAATCGGGCGTCGAGGAGGGCGCGCAGATTTTCCAACCCGAATGCAAGCTGCCCGAGCGCGGCTTCTGGTTCCCGCCCACGCTCTTCACCAACGTCTCGCAGTCGTACCGGATCGCGCGCGAGGAGATCTTCGGCCCGGTCCTCTCAGTGCTCACCTTCCGAACCCCGGCGGAGGCGGTCGAGAAGGCGAACAACACTCCCTACGGCCTGTCGGCCGGTGTCTGGACCGACAAGGGCTCGCGCATCCTCTGGATGGCGGAGCGCATGCGGGCCGGGGTCGTGTGGGCGAACACGTTCAACCGATTCGACCCGACCTCTCCGTTCGGCGGCTACAAGGAGTCAGGGTTCGGCCGCGAGGGCGGCCGGCACGGCCTGATGCCGTACCTGGAGCTCGTGTAGATGCCCGCCGCCAAAAGCGGTAACGGAAGGGTCGAGGTTCGGAAGACGCACAAGCTCTTCATCAACGGCGAGTTCGTCCGCTCCGAATCGGGACGGGCCTATCGATTTGAAGGCAATGTCAACATCCCTCGAGGCTCGCGCAAGGACCTGCGCGATGCGGTGCGGGCGGCGCGGGGAGCGGTTCCAGGATGGGCCGCGCGAACGGCGATGAATCGCGGCCAGATCCTGTACCGCGCGGCCGAGATGCTGGACGGCCGGCGCGCGCAGTTCGTGGACTTGCTCGGCTCCGCGCGCGCTGCGCAGAAGGAGGTCGACAACGCGGTCGAGGCGCTCGTGTGGTACGCGGGCTGGACCGACAAGCTCGCCCAGGTCATCGGCGCCACCAACCCGGTGTCCGGCCCCTATTTCAACTTTACGATCCCCGAGCCCACCGGGGTCGTCGGCATTGTCGCGCCGGAGGAGCCTGCGCTCGTGGGCCTGGTTCGGCGAGTGGCGCCCGCCCTGTGTGGCGGCAACGCGCTCGTGGTGCTTGCGCCCGAGAAGACACCGCTGCCGGCGTTGACGCTGGCGGAGGTGCTCGCGACCAGCGATCTGCCGGCAGGGGTCGTCAACGTGCTGAGCGGATACCGCAAGGAGCTGCTGCCCTGGCTCGCCTCGCATATGGACGTTAACGCGATCGACGTCGCCGGCTGTACACCCGACGAGGTGACGGAGATCGAGAAGGCCGCGGCCGACAACGTCAAGCGGGTCGTGAAGCACGCTCCGGAGGAGATGAGCCCATACCTCATCACCGCCTTCATGGAGATGAAGACCGTTTGGCATCCCGTCGGCGTCTGATGACTGAAGCCCTGACTCAAGCTCCGGCGAGAACCAAACCGGCCAGGGCGATGATCAGCGCCGAGCGCATCCGACGCCGCGTGCGCGAGCTCGGCAGGCAAATCTCAGAGGTTTACGCCGACATCGACACTCCGCTCGTGATGGTCGTGATCCTCAAAGGGGCCACGGTGTTCGCGGCCGACCTGCTGCGCAGCCTAACGATCCCCGCCGAGCTCGAGTTCGTGAGCGCGGCGAGCTACGGGTCGGGCACGTCGAGCAGCGGCCATGTGAGGCTGGCCCACATGGTCGAGGGCCCGCTGGTCGGCCGTCATGTGCTCCTGGTGGAGGACATCATCGACTCGGGCCGGACGGTGGACGTGATCGTCAAGCGGCTGCGCCGCATGGGCCCCGCCTCGCTGCGCATCGCCGCGCTTCTCGACCGACCGGCGCGCCGCGAGGTCGAGGTCAAGATCGATTTCACTGGTTTCGTGATCCCCGACCGGTTCGTAATCGGCTACGGGCTCGACTACGCCGGCCTCTATCGCGAGCTGCCGGGCATCTACTCGCTGTCATAGAGAACTACAAGACTTGGCCCAAAGCCGAGCTCCACTGTCACCTCGACGGTGCCGCGCGGCCTTCGACCGCCGAAGAACTCGCGACCGAACAGGGACTGGACCTGCCGCGGCCGTTGCGCATGGTCGCGCCGGATGACTGCCCGTCGCAGGCCGTGTACATCACCTATTTCGACGCTGCGATTGCGGTGATGCAGACGGCGGCCGCGCTTGAACGCACGGCCCTCGAGCTCGGCATCGACTCGGCGGCTGAGAACATCGACTACCTCGAGGTGCGATGGGCGCCGCGGCTCCACATGCGCAACGGGCTGAGCGTGCCGGAGGTGATCGACGCGGTCCTGGCGGGGCTCAAGGCCGCGCCTCTGCGCGCGGTCGCGATCGTATGCGCGATGCGGAACCACAGCGTGGAAGACAACATCGCGCTCGCCCGAGAGGCCGGCAAGTTCGCGGGACGGGGTGTTGTGGGCTTTGACCTGGCGGGCGACGAGATCCGCTACCCCACGCCTCCCCATCGACCGGCGTTCGAAGCGGCACGCTCGGCGGGCTTGCGCCTAACTTGCCATGCGGGAGAGGCGGGCGAGCCATCACATGTGGAGGAGGCGCTGGACCTGGGCGTGGAGCGGATCGCGCACGGGGTGATCGGGGCTCGCGATCCGCGCATCGTCGAGCGAATCCGGTCCGAAGGCGTCGTGCTCGACCTGTGCCCCACCGCGAACTGGAAGTGCAAGGCTGTCCAGACGCTCGCAGAGCATCCACTGCCGGGGCTGGTGCGCGCCGGCGTGCGCTGCACGATCAGCACGGACTCGCGCACGGTCGCCGACACCACGCTCAGCCACGAGTTCGAGCTGGCGGCGGGGATCGGGATGAGCGACGAGGAGCTGAGGCGATGCAACGAGACTGCGTACGCGGCTAGGTTCGGCTAGGGCAGCTCACGCCCCTCTCCCTAACCCTCTCCCCTGCGGGGAGAGGGGATAGCGGATTCGATCGCTTCTTTGGTCTCCATGGCGATGAAGACCAGCAGAACGAGAGCGGCCACGTATTCCGCCCACCACCAGCCGGCGATCAAATTGAGGCCGGCACCGACCAGCGTCGCCGCCGCCAAATATGCGCAGGTGATCGTCTCCGCGATGTCTGCCCTCAGCGCCGCGCTGCCGATCACGAGGTTGGCGCGGCGCTGAGG
>CATPBF010000134.1 GCA_955652585.1 Candidatus Dormiibacterota bacterium
CCGCGATCGGCCGCGAACCGCGACTCGGTTTGGCCCCCGGACCTTTTTCAGCGCGCGTGGCGGCGGCGCGCGCGCGGCCGGGCCGTCTCGTGCAGGTCGAAGACGCGCGCGCTTTCCTCGCTCCACTGGGCTCGCGCGAGCTTCCCCTCGACGATGAGCAGCTCGAACGACTCGACCTGCTCGGGCTGCGGACGCTGGGCGCGGTGGCGAGGATCGGCCCGCGCGAGCTCGAAAGCCAGCTCGGCCGCGCGGGCAGGCATGCGGTCATGCTCGCGCGCGGCGCGGAACCAGATGAGCTCGATCCCTGGCGACCGCCGCAGTTCACAAGCGCGCATCGCCAGTTCGAGCCGCCCGTGGAAGATCGTGAGGCGCTGCTCTTCGTCTCTCGAGCGCTATGCGGCGACCTGGCCGCTGAGCTCGGCCTGCGCGGCGCGGGTGCGAAGCGGGTGCGTGTCCGCCTGGCCTACGAATCGGCCGAGCCCGACGCGCGCGAGTCCATCGTCCGCCATCCTCTCTCCAGTGCGGCCGAGCTGTTCGGGCTGATCGGGCCATGGATCAAGGAATGGCAGCCTCGCGCACCCATCACCGAGCTTTGGATCGATCTCCCCGTGCTCGAGGCCGCGGGGCGGCGTCAGCTGCGGCTATGGGCGGGCGGTGATGGCAACAGCGAAGAGGTGATTGCCGCGTTCGAGCGGCTGCAGGAACGTCATGGCGACGGCGTGGTGCGCAAGCCGCAACCCGCGCTGCTCTCCTCCCCACTCCCCACGCAGCGATTCGCATGACGCGCCTGTTCTCGCCCCCTACCCCCGTCACCGTCACCTTGAACAGCGATGGCACGCCCGGCTTCATCGCCGGCGCGTTCAGCGGCGCCCTCGACCCTATCGCGCGCTGGAAGGTCGAGACCGAGTGGTGGAAGCAGCCGGTCGTGCGTGAATACTGGAAGGCGCTTCTCAACGGCGCGCTGCTGTGCGAGCTGTTCCACGACCTCTCCCGAGACGAATGGTTCGTGGAGCGGATCTATGACTGAGCGATTCAGAACGGGAGCGGGACCAGGTCAGGTTCTCGCCATTGCGCTCGGGCTTCAGGAGTGAACATCGCCTCTCGACGCCAGTGCTTGAACGGCAGCGCGGGGTCGAGCAGCATGCTGTGCGCAACGAGGAACGCATCGAAGTCCTCGATCTCCGGGCGGTTCGCGACAGCATGCGCGACCAATCGCACCCAGAAGCGAGTCATCGTGTCGTGGTAGCGCGCGGCGTGACCATCCACCGCCGCAAAGTGCTGGATCCCCTCTGCGACCATGGCCTCAGCCTCGACCAGGCCATATCGACGCACTATCAGCCAGGCCAGCCGCAGGTGGTCGCGGTGATGGAAGTCGGAGTTGGCCAGCTCGGCGCGAAAGAAGGCGTGCAGGAACGCATCGTCGGAGAGCATTGCCGAAGACACCTCAGAAAAAGAATTGACCCCGCCGGATCGCCTCGCTGGCTCCGGCGCCTGCCTTGCGGCTGATGCCAGATCCCTCGCTCGTTTCCTTCGGGGCCATCCACAAACGTAACGCGCCCAATGAGTAGATGGCAATCCCTGAGATATGTCGCCTGGCTACATTGTGTAGGCACGCCATCTAAGGCGGCCGTTTGAACCCGTACGTCGAGCTCCACTGCCACTCCAACTTCTCCTTCCTCGACGGAGGCTCGCACCCAGCCGAGCTCGCGATGCGCGCCGCCGAGCTCGAGATGCCCGCGCTCGCGATCACCGACCGCGGTGGCGTCTACGGGGCGGTGAAGTTCCTGCAGGCATGCCGCAAGGTCGGGGTCAAGCCTCTGATCGGCGCTGCCCTCGAGGTCGATGGGGCCGAGCTCTTGCTGATCGCCCGTAACCTTCGGGGCTATTCCAATCTCTGCCGCCTGATCAGCCTCGCTCACGTCGATCAGCCCAAGGGCGAGGCGCGGGCGCCACTCGCGACCGTCGCCGAGCACCGAGGCGATCTCTTCTACCTCAGCGCCACGAATGAAGAGAAGACCTTGCGCGAGCTCCAGGAGGCCCTCGGCAATACGAACGTGTTCAGCGAGCTCCATCACCACCTGGGGTCGGAGGATTCATGGGTGCTGGAGGGGCGGGCAGCGATGGCGAAGCGGTGCGGCGCGCCGGTCGTGGCCACCAACGAGGTGCACTACCACGTCCGCGAGCGGCGCCGGCTGCATGACGTGCTGGTCGCGATCCGCCATCGTGCCACCCTCGAAGAGGCGCGGCCGCACCTCTTTCCCAACACCGAGCACTGCCTCAAGGCAGGCGATGAGATGCGCCCGCTTTTCAAAGGTCACGCCGAGGCGCTGGCAACGCCATGGGAGATCGCGAAGGAGTGCGACCTCGACCTCGATTTTCGCAAGGTCCGTTTTCCCGGCTACCCCGTCCCAGAAGGTGAGACACCTTTCTCCTTTCTCTACAAGCTCTGCTTCGAGGGCGTACGCGAGCGATACCGGCCGATCACGCTCGCCGTCACGCAGAGGCTGCAGCGCGAGTTGGAGGTGATCGAGAAGACAGGCCTCGCCGAGTTCTTCCTCATCAACTGGGACCTGATGCGCTTTGCGCGCGAACACGGCGTGCCGGGCCAGGGCCGCGGATCGGCCGCCGACTCGATCGTCGCTTACGTGCTCGGCATCACGCGCGTCGACCCGATCGAGCACAACCTCCTCTTCGAGCGCTTCCTGCACGAGGAGATGACCAGCACGCCCGACATCGACATCGACTTCTCCACCGAGCATCGCGAGCAGGTGATCCAGTACGTCTACAACAAATACGGCTGGGAGCGAACCGGGATGGTGTGCAACGTCGTCACGTTCCAGCCTCGCATGGCGATCAGGCAGGTCGGCAAGGCGCTGGGGTTCTCAGCCGAGCTGGTGGATCGGCTCGCCAAGGGCGTCGACCGCTGGTTCACAGAGGATGTGGCGGACTCGATGACCGGCGCCGTGCCGCCGCCGGACATGAGGCCGCAGAGCTGGCAGCAGTTCCTCGAGCTTTGCCGCGAGGTGCAGGACTTTCCGCGTCACCTCTCCATCCACAACGGCGGGATGCTGGTCACAGGCGAGCCGCTGGTGGACATAGCGCCGGTCGAGCCGGCGACGATGGAGGGCCGGCGCGTCGTCCAGTTCAACAAGGACGACGTCGAGGACCTGGGCCTGATCAAGATGGACATGCTCGGGCTGCGCACGCTCTCGGTGGTGGCCGAATCATTGGAGCTGATCCGCGACCTGACCGGGGTCCGGCCTGATCTCGACCAGCTGCAGCTCAACGACCCCAAGGTGTTCGAGATGTGCAGCGAGGCCGACACCATCGGCGTATTCCAGATCGAGTCACGCGCGCAGATGCAGACCCTTCCCCGCACCAGGCCTCAGAGCTTCAACGACCTGGTGGTCGAGGTCGCGATCATCAGGCCGGGTCCGATCCAGGGTAATGCGGTCCATCCGTACATCCGGCGCAAGCAGGGTCGCGAGCCGGTCACGTATGCACATCCGCTGCTGGAGCCGATCCTCAAGGACACGCTGGGTGTGATCCTGTACCAGGAGCAGATCATCGAGATCGCGATGAGGGTCGCGGGCATGACGCCGAGCGGGGCCGACATGTTCCGGCGCGCGATGACCCGGCACCTCAATCACGTGGAGATGTCGTCGCTCGAGGGTGACTTCATCGCCGGCTGCCTGGCCAACGACGTGCCTCGCGAGGTGGCAGACATGCTCTTTGCGGCGGTGCAGGGCTTTGCGGTGTATGGATTCTGCCGCTCGCATGCCGCCGCGTTTGCGCGCACCGCGTACGAGACCGCCTGGCTGAAGCTCAATCACGCGGTCGAGTTCGGCTGCGGCCTCCTCAACAACCAGCCGATGGGCTTCTATCACCCGAGCGTGCTGGTCGAGGACCTGAAGAGGCACGGTGTGGTGGTGCTGCCGGTGGACGTCAACCGCTCCGATATCCGCTGCCTGCCCGAAGCCCTGGGCGAATCGGCACGTTTGGCGCCAAACGCCCCCTTCATGGGACTGCGAACCACACCGTTGGCGCCAAAAGGGCGCATTGAGAACACCCACGCGATGCGGATCGGCTTCAACTACGTGCGCGACCTCGGCGAGGACGGACGCAACGCGATCGTTGTCGAGCGCACCACGGGCGGCGCCTACACCTCCTTTGACAATTTCCTCGACCGCCTCCGCGGCGGCCCCATCGGCCCCCACGCCGTGCGCAACCTCGTGATGGTCGGCGCCTTCGACGGGCTCGGCCGGCCGCGCCGCGAGCTGCTGTGGGGCTGGCAGGAGCGATGGCACGGCCACGGATTGCGCCGCGGCATCGAGCCCCAGTCGGAGCTGAAGCTGAAAGCGGTCGCGCCCAGCCTGCCCGAGCTCGACGACTTCGACATCAACCAGCTCGAGTACCGCATCTCCGACCTCTCGACCGGCCACCACCTCATCCATTTCTGCAGAGACAGACTCGACGAGCTCGGCGCCATCCAAAGCAATCAGCTCGCACCAACTCCCAGTGGTAGAAGAGTGCGAGTCGCCGGACTCGTCATCACCCGCCAGGCACCCTCGACCGCGAAGAAGATCCGCTTCTTCACGCTGGAGGACGAGTTCGGACAGGTCAACGTGACGATCAAACCCGACGTGTACGACCGCTACCGGCAGGTCGCGAACCGCCAGCCGATCCTCGTCATCGACGGGGTGATGCAGCGTCAGGATGGAGTTTGGTCTGTCCTGGCCGCCCATATCCAGGCCCTGGAAGGCGTTTCGCGGGCCAAGCAAAGGTCCCACGACTACCGCTAGGAAACCCGAGCGGAACGGCACCAAAGCCTACTTTCTGTAGCCAGACGAGGGTCTTTTGAGCGAAGCTATCGAATTGGCGCGCCTGCACCACGCAACGCAGCAACCCCAGAGGAAGACCAAATGTCAATCGGCAGAGAAATCGAAGACATCGCCAGGGACCTGATCAAACACCAGCACGACCATCCTCCCGTGCGCGACCTCAACCGCGAATTCGACCGCAAGCTCAAGCTCACCGATCGCATCGCATCCGATTTCGCGCGCCTCGTCGGCAGCTGGGTCTTCGTGCTCGCGCAGCTCGGACTCATGTTGCTCTGGGTGCTGCTGAACGTCATTGGCGCCCTCCGCCATTGGGACCCCTATCCCTTCATGTTTCTCAACCTGGTCTTCAGCCTGGAGGCCGCCATCTGGGTCTCGGTCGTGCTGATGGCTCTGAACAGCCTGGCCGACCGCGACCGCCTACGCGCCCAAAGCGAATACGAGCTCAATGTCAAAGCAGAGGAAGAGCTGAAGGCGCTGATGAATCACCTGATGCACCAGGACGAGATCCTGCTGCAGATAGTCAACCGCCTCGACCGCGGCGACCGCGATATGAAGCGGCTCGCTCGCCGGCTGGAGCAGGCTCTTGAACCTGGGGCCGACGCGACACGACCTCAGCCTCCCCCGCACGCACCGCCGCAGCCTCCGCCGGCGCTCGCCGGCCCACCGCCACCCACAGCCACGC
>CATPBF010000135.1 GCA_955652585.1 Candidatus Dormiibacterota bacterium
ACAGGATCACGGTCAGCGTTCCAGCGGGCACGCTCACCCTCTCGGTCAAAGCGGTCAAGTAGGCAGACGGCTCAAAACCTGAACACCGACGCCATTTCCGACCGCACGACGGTCGGCGTGTTTTATCGCCAGGCTCGTCGCCTCTCCGAACGCCCGCTCTTCCATCACCACGACGGCAGCAGGTGGCGCCCCAAGACGTGGGCCGAGACGAGGCAGATGGTGTTGGCCGAGGCCGCAGCGCTGATTCGGGCCGGCGTGCGAGTGGGCGACCATGTCGTGCTCATCGCCGAGAACCGGCTGGAGTGGCCGATCTCAGATCTCGCCATCCAGTCCGTAGGCGCCATCACGGTGCCCATTTACGCAACCACCCCGCCGGCAGTGGCGCAGGGGATCGCGGCCGATGCCGGCGCAGTGCTCGCCATCGCCGCCGATGAGAAGCTCGCCGCGAAGGTGCCCGCCACGGCCGTGATGCGCACGGTCGCACTCATGGACAACGAACTACGGCAATGGTTCGCCGCCGAGCCGACTGCGGCGGAGCTGAACGAGATCGCGCGCCGGCTCGAGGCTTTGCGACCGGACGACGTCGTGAGCGTCATCTACACGTCCGGCACCACCGGGGAACCGAAGGGCGTCGAGCTGGCGCACCGCAGCTTCGTCGACATGGCGCGAGTTGAGCTCGAGGCTTTTCCGCTGGGCGAGGCCGACGTCGCGCTCTCCTGGTTGCCGCTCTCGCACGTGTTCGAACGTACGACGCTCTTCATCTGCATGGCTATGGGCGTCCAGGTGTACATGTCGCGGGGCGTCGACCGTCTGGCCGCAGATATCGGAGAAGTGCATCCCACCGTGATGACGGGCGTGCCACGCGTGTACGAGAAGATGCATGCGGCGGTGATGGAGCGAGTACACGCCTCGCCAACTGTCAGGCGTTCGCTGTTCGATTGGGCGATTCGGGCTGGGAGTCGGTTCTCGCATCAGCGCCACGCAGCGCCTCAGCTGCGGCTTCAGCACCAACTGGCCGACCGGCTCGTCCTGAAGGCGTTGAGGGAGCGGCTGGTGGGCGGGCGCCTGCGGATGTTCATCAGTGGCGGGGCAGCCCTTGCGCCCGACGTCGAGGAATTCTTCTGGGCGATCGGAGTGCCGATCTATCAAGGCTGGGGCCTGACCGAGACGTGCTCGGGAGTCACGTCCAACACTCCGGGTGCCCACCGGTTCGGATCCGTAGGCAAGCCCTTTCGCGGAGTCGAGCTGAAGATCGCGGATGACGGTGAGATCCTGGTCAAGAGCCCTGGCAACATGCTCGGCTACCGCAACAAGCCGGAGGCCACAGCCGAGATCCTCAAGGACGGTTGGCTGTGCACCGGCGACATCGGCGTCATCGACGGCGATGGCTTCCTGAGCATCACCGACCGCAAGAAGGCACTTTTCAAGACCGCCGTGGGCAAGTACGTGGCGCCGCAGCCCCTCGAGGTCGAGCTGATGCGCGACCCGCTGATCGAGCGGGCGGTCGTGGTCGGGGACGGCAGGCCGTACGTCGCGGCCCTGGTCGTGCCCGACTGGGACGCCGCTCGCAAGGCAGGCCTCGACGATGCGGCCATCAACGAGCGCGTCCAGAAGGCGGTCGACGCGGCCAACGATGGCCACGGCAGCTGGGAGCGGATTCAATACTTCGCGCTGCTACCGGAGGACTTCTCGGAGGCGAAGGGCGAGCTTTCGCTCAAGTTGGACGTCAAACGCAAGGTCGTACAGGAGCACTACCAGAAGCAGATCGAGTCCATGTACGACCGAAAGCAGAAGCCCGCGTAGATTAGTCGGCATGGCCGGCCCGGCTGACATGTCCGAACTGCACGCGGCGCTCGATCGACTACGCCCGCAGCTGTGCCACTGCGGGCTCAAGGGCGAGTGCCTGGGCTGCAAGGGCATCGAGATGGTCCGGATCCAGGCCGAGGCGGTCGTTGCCGCCGCGAGCCAGCCCATCCTCATCCAGGTCGCGCAAGAGGCGTCGATGAAGGACATGACGACGCGCTTCCAGGCCATGTCGGATCGTCTTCTGTCCGACCCCGACATCCGCCGCTCGGCCGAAGAGATGCAGCAGCGGCTGATGTCAGACCCCGAGACCCGGTCGCTCCTCGAAGAGCTCATGCGCCGGCTCGGCGCCCCACCCGAGGAAGGTTCGGACACCTAGGCCAGGACTCTAGACTCACCGGAGCATGGAGTCGCCCACACGGACTGGATGGACTGGGAAACAGGCGGTCGAGCTCTACGTCCGCACCTACACGACGATGCTGCAGAGCTCGGGCGACATCAAGATCGACTCGCTCGCCCACGCCCACCTCGCCATGGGCTCTGTGCTGCACCCGCTCGCGGCCGAGCCGCAGGTCGACATGGGCGCTTTCCTCTATGCGGTCCGGCGCCTGCCGGGCGCGATCGTGCGGTGCCGGCGCGTGGTCATGGGCCAGAGCCCCCAGGGTTTCCGAGCTGTGCTCGGCGCCGACATCCTCAGCTGGCAGGCTGTCAAGGCGCCGGCCCGCCGCCGCCGTTGGTACCAGCACGGCGACACGCTCGCCGTCCTGATCGCGTCCCCATCCGACATCGATGACCTGGTCCCGACCCTGGTCGCCTTCCAGATCGAATGGAACAAGATGCACCGCGCGCTGCAAGACGTCCCCCTCGACGACGAGGATGCACGATTGGCGGCGGGCGCGGGCGAGGAGGACTGGGGGCGGCTTCGGCTGACGTGGGGCGATGAATTCGACGCGATCCTGGCCAGGATCAAGCGGGAGGAATGCCGGATCGTTCTGCGTTTGATCGGCGGCAGCCATCTCGGCTACGCACGCAACGCGAGCCGTTGGTGGCAGCCCATCTCGGCAGCGATGGACGAGATGGGCATGCGCGAGTCTCCGATCTACTTCGTATCGTCGAACACGCACAGCCTCGTCAACGTCCTCACCGGGGTCGCGAGTCATTTCGAGAAAGACATCCTCGACTTCGTCCGCACCAACGATCCGGAGCTCGATGAGGAACGGCGCAAGCTCGAGGCCGGCCACAGCCGCGCCTCGCGCTTCAACTGGCTTTACTTCGGGGCTCGCCAGCTCTTCGACCAGCATCCCGACCGTACGCGACTGCGTGCCCGGCGCGCGGAGATGGAGACGGCGAACGGGATCCGGCACATACCCGCCAGAGGGACCGGCGTCGACTCCGCAGCCCAGGTGTTCAAGATCTCGCAGCTCGACCCGGCGGCGATCGACCCTCGGGTCGGGCCGGTCGACGAGAAGCGACTGCGGGCGTCCGGCGCGTGCATCGTCAACGTCGACTATCCCCTCGGCCTCGCCGCGTACCACATCCTCCGGCAGGTCGCGGAGCACAGCGCCTGGGTCGCGGGGGTCTACGTCCTGGGCAAGGCGGCCACCCTCAACGCGGAGGTGGGCGACGTGATGATCCCGAACGCCGTGTACAACGAGCACTCCGGCAACACCTACTGGCTCGACAACTGCATCGCCGCGGCCGACGTCCAGCCCAACCTCGTGTACGGGTCGGCGCTGGACAACCAGCGTGCGGTCGCGGTACGCGGAACCTTCCTACAGAACCGCGAATACCTCGACATGTACTACCAGGGCCGCTACACCGTCGTGGAGATGGAGGCAGGTCCCTACCTGGATGCCTGTTACGAGATCACCCAGCCGGACCGTTATCCGCTGGGCGAAAGCGTGAACATGGCGAAGCTTGGCTTTGACCTGGGCATCGTCTTCTACGCTTCCGACACGCCCTACACGCAGGCCCGCACGCTGGGCGCTCGGGGCCTCAGCTACCGGGGCATGGACTCGACGTACGCGGCCGCTATCGCCCTCGCGAGGAGGATCCTGCAGCAGGAGGAGGCACTCCCGGCGCAGTCGACGAGCTGACGAGCATGACGTGCTCGTGCGGGTGGTTGTGCTCGCCGGCTCCGTGGTGGATCTCGCCGCATGGGTGGCAGCTCTCGACCTGGATCGTCGTGTGTCCGATCGCGAAGCGACCGCACAGCCTGCCCTCGAGGTCGCGCACCACGTGCTCGGCGTCGCCGAGGGGGCAGTCTTCCAGGACCACGTGGACGCTGAGGGCCATCTCTTCAGATGACAGCGCCCAGACGTGGAGGTCGTGGGCGCTGATCACGCGCTCTGTTTTGGTGATCTCACCAGTCACATCGGCGAGGTTGATCTCAGTCGGGGTGCCCTCGAGGAGCAGGTTGACGGTCTCGCGCACGATCCGCCAGGCGCCATACGCGATGAGAACGGCGATGCCCAGTGAGAGGATCGGGTCGATGTAAAGCCAGCCGGTCAGCAGGATGACCGCTCCGGCTACGACCACTCCAACCGACGCGCCGATGTCACCGGTGACATGAAGCAGAGTGGCGCGTAGGTTCAGGCTCTTGCCATGGCCGCGCAGGCCGAAAGCGACGTAGGCATTGACGGCGATCGCGACCAGCGCGGAGACGATCACGACCACGCCCTGCACCGGCTCCGGATGGGTGAGCCTGCGCGCCGCCTCGATGGCGATGGCGAGCACGATCACGATCAACAGCACCGAGTTCACGAGCGCCGCGAGGATGCTGACCCGCTGATAGCCGTAGCTGCGCCGGCGGTCGGCCGGCCGCTTGGCCTGCGCGACTGCGAACCAGGCAAGGCCGAGCGCGAACACGTCTGTGAGTACGTGGCCGGCGTCGGAGAGGAGCGCCAGCGAGTGAGACACCAGGCCGCCGGCGAGCTCAACCGCGAGGACGACGCACGTGAGGGCCAGCGCCCTCTTCAGCGTCGCCCCTTGATCGATCACACGCTCCATGAACTCATCCTACCCAGTGGCCTAACGGATCAAAGCCACCATTCTTCGCCGCGCTCCAAGTAAGCGAGAAGCATCCCGTGGCGGAGGCCTTGGTTGCTGATGTGAAGCAGCGCCAGGCCATACCAGTCGAGGAACAGGAGCAGCGCCTCCACCCCGGCACGCATCGCCTTCACGCGGTTGGGCGGCAGGCCCACCTTCACCGCCACCTTCGCGGCCCGACCGCCGTCGAGGCGGCTTTCGCAGGCGAGCAG
>CATPBF010000136.1 GCA_955652585.1 Candidatus Dormiibacterota bacterium
GTGCCTCGGAGCGGCTCGAGGCGGGCATCGAAGACCTGGTGCTGACCGTCGAAGGCGTCGGCGTCCGTGGCGTCCCAGATCGGGGCGCGCCGCTGGCCGAGCTGGTGGGCGATGGGCTGGAGGCGACGGCCACCTGGGACTCGAAAGGTCTACCCGCATGGGCTTCGAGCTGCCACGCGGCGCTCGTGCGAATCGACGTCGACACCGGCGGCGTCGATGTGCTTCGTTACGTCATCGCCCACGATTCGGGCCGGCCCATCAATCCGATGACGCTCGAAGGTCAGCTCCACGGCGGCTACGCACACGGGCTCGGCTACGCGCTGTTTGAAGAGGCCGTGTACTCACAGGACGGCAACTTCCAGTCCTCGTCGTTTCTCGATTACACGATCGTCAGCGCACCCGAGATCCGCGCCGAGCCCGAGCTGGTCCATATCGAGACGGCGACCACCCAGAACCCGGAGGGCTTCCGAGGCGCCGGCGAGGCGGGCACCATCGCCGTGCCGGCAGCGATCGCCAATGCGATCGAGGATGCGCTCTACGGGAGCGGCCACACCGTGACCGTCGATGAAGTCCCGGTTACGCCCATGAGGCTGTGGCAGCTGGTCCACAGCCAACCCGGTTAGCTGGCGGCGCTGTTCGGCTCCAGGCTCGACAGCAGCTTCTTCAGCAAAGCGGCCAGGGACTTTCGCTCGGCAGCAGTAAGGCCGGCCACGAGCTCGCGCTCGCGTGAGGTGTCGGCGCTCACCGCCATCTCCAGCACGTGGCGGCCGGACTCGGTCAGCTCGACGAGCACACCGCGTCGGTCCTCGGGATGGCGCGTGCGCTTGACGTAACCACGCTGCTCCAGCCGGTCGAGCCGGCTGGTGATGCCGGCCGACGAAAGCATCAGCCCTTTGAAAAGACGCGTGGGCGAGAGCTGCTGCTTGGGTCCGGCGAAACGCAGGGCGGCGAGCACGCCCACCTCTCCGCGGTTGAGCCCGTACTTGCCGAATGACTCCTCCTGGACACGGGCCACGTGGAGAGCAAGCCTCGAGAGCCGCGCCGTCACCTGGTACGGCTCCATGTCCTGGCGGGGCCGGACCGCGGCGAAATCGTCGAGCAGGGCATCCGTCCAGTCCTTTTCAGGCACATCCCAAAGCATACGGAATAGGTTTCACAGGAGCGAGATTCTCGATACCATGTATCTCGCTGCCGAGATATCGGCGCCACCTGCGACGCCACCTGCGACCGAAGTCGCCCTCCGCGAGTTCGACCACGTCTACTCCTTCATCTACGCCCGGGTCGGGAATCGAGCCGACGCCGAGGATCTGACTCAGCAGGTTGCGGTCAAAGCCCTGCCGCGCCTTCGCAGCGGATACCCGGAACCCGCCGTGCGCGCCTATCTCTACATGACCGCGCGTTCGGTCATGGCGTCCTTCTGGTCCGGCCGCGGCCGCGTGCCCGAGGCTGAGCTTCCTGACGACATCTGCGTCCAGGGCCGCGGCGACGAGCTGGCGCCTCCGCAGGCGGCCGCGGAATGGGTGGAACGGACTCTGAGCGCCCTGCCGGCCAACTACCGGCGCGTGCTGGAGCTCAGGTTCCTTCGCGGGTACTCCCTCCACGAGACGGCCGCCGAGATGGGCAAGACAGTAGGCGGAATCAAGGTGATGCAACTGCGGGCGCTGCGCGCCGCGGCTCGATCAGGCAACGCCGGCTAGCGGCTGGAGGCGCCCCGGAAGTCGACATCCTTGGTCTCGACGGTACCGGCCGTCCGCCCCGGCGCCGTCTGGTAGGTCCAGTACAGGTTCGTGTGCGCGATGACCTGGTCCGGCGGGGGCGCCCCCCATGCCGTCTGGTCCTCCGTCGTGTGGGCGTCGCTGACAAGGGTCGCGTCGTACCCCCTGACGAACGCGCCATGGAGCGTCGAGCGGATGCACGCATCGGTCTGGGCGCCAACGACGACGAGTCGCCCGACTCCGAGGCCCGACAGCACGGTCTCGAGGGTCGTGTCCTCGAAAGAATCGCCGTAGTTCTTCTCGACGAGCGGCTCGGCGTCGCCCGGAGTCAGCTCGGGGACGATCCGCCAGTCCTCGCTACCCTTCGCAAGCTGCTCGTCGGAATGCTGGACCCAGACCACGGGGATCCGTTCCCGTCGCGCCTTCTCGACCAGGCTGCCCACGTTCGCAACGACGGCGTCGCGCTCGTGAGCGGCCGCGACGACGCTGTTCTGCACGTCGATGACGAGGAGTGCGGTGTTCGGCCGGTTCTTGAACGTGGTCATGGTCTCCCCTTACTCACGCTGGACTCGCATGCACACCTAGCTGCTGGGCTGGTCATTGTCGCCGATCACCTCGCGGGCTCGCAGCCGATCGAGGCTTTGCATCCGCGCCTGAGCCCGGGGTCCGAGCCGGTTGAGCACAGCCGCCACCATGGCCTCGACCACCGCCGTCGAGCCCACGAGTGAATCGAACGGCCCCACGGTCTCGACGCTCGTGACGAGCACCTGCCGAGCGAACGCCGAAGCCGGAGAAAGCCACGGGTCGGTGAAAAGCACGACATTGCAGCTCTGGGTCGACGCGATCCGCGCGCTCTCGATCGTGTCGGCCTGGTAGCGGCGGTAATCGAAGACGACCAGCACGTCACCCTTGCGCATATCGATGAGCTGCTGGGCCGGGTTGCTGCGCTCAGCGTCGACCATCGCGATGCCAGGCCGCAGCAGGTGGAGCTGGCCGGCCAGGTATCGGGCCAGCTGGGCGCTGACCCTGCCGCCCAGCACGAGCACGCGGCGCCGGACGTCGGCAAGCAGCCCGACCGCCTCCTCAAAGTCGTGGTGCGAAAGCTGGTCGACGGTAGCCTGCAGGTTGCGCCGCGAAACCTCCAGCGCGTCAGTGAGGAGCGAGCCGGCGCCACGTCCTGGCTCCTCGTCGCGGTAGCGCTCCAGCGGCGATGACAGCCGGGCCTGCACCTCGTGCCGGAGCACCTCCTGGAATTCCGGGTAGCCCTTGAAGCCGAGCTTGGTGATGAACCGGGTCACAGTCGGCGGGCTTACGCGGGCCCGCTCGGCGAAGCGGGCCACGCTCTCGAGACCGGCGATCGGATAGGAAGCCAGGAGCACGCGGGCCAGCTTCCGCTCGGCCGGGCTCAAGCTCGCCAGGCGGTGCCTGACCAGCTCCCCAACGCGCGAGTCCGAGGTGGTGACGTTTGTTACATCTCGATCCATTGAGGCCCTTTTGGAGACATCCTTGACAAGAATCCTATCGCCTGTTAGCTTCCCCGCAAGCCTGAACTGGCAATGACGCGCGCATTCGCGGCGTCAAGGGGAAAAGGGGAGAAGGGATGAGCGTAGGCGCCACGAATGCAGACGTAGAAACGCTCCATAGGATGGGCTACGCGCAAGAGCTGCGCCGCCGAATGTCGACATTCAACAACTTCGCGGTCTCGTTCACGATCATCTCGATCCTGTCCGGCTGTCTGACCGTCTTTTACTTCGGCATGACCAACGGCGGCCCGGCGGTGATCACCCTCGGCTGGCCGTTCGTCGGCATCATGGTGACGCTCGTCGGTCTGGCCATGGCCGAGGTCTGTTCAAGCTATCCCACCGCGGGCGGCCTGTACTACTGGGCGGCCAAGCTCGGTGGTGCCAACGGAGCGGGGTGGAGCTGGTTCACAGGTTGGTTCAACCTGCTCGGCCAGGTCGCGATCACGGCCGGGATCGACTTCGGCCTGTCGTTCTTCGTCGACTTCGTGCTCAATCTCTGGTTCAGCTATCCGACTACCCCCATCGCGATCATCGCCGTCTACGCAGTCGTGCTTTTCACCCATGGGCTGCTCAACACCTTTGGCGTCGGCCTCGTCGCGATGCTGAACGACATCTCGGTGTGGTGGCATTTGGTAGGCGTCGCGGTCATCGTCACGGTGCTTTTCCTGATCCCGAAGAACCACAATTCGGTGTCCTACGTCTTCACTCACTTCGAGAACCAGACCGGGTTCAGCTTCCCGCTTGCCGGCGGATACGTTTTTCTGACGGGCCTTCTCAACGCGCAGTACACCTTTACCGGCTATGACGCTTCCGCGCACATGACGGAGGAGACGAACAATGCCGCCATCGCCGGTCCGCGTGGGATCGTGTGGTCGATCATCATCTCGCTGATCGCCGGATGGGTGCTGCTGATCGGCGTCACATCCGCAATCGTCCCCTCGAACTACGCGAACGAGTTCGCAGGCTACGTCGCCGCGCCGGGCGTCATCTTCATCGATGCTCTGGGCAAGGGCTGGGCCACGTTCCTGCTCTTGATCGTGATCGGCGCCCAGTTCTACTGCGGCATGTCGTCGGTGACCGCCAACTCTCGAATGGTTTACGCCTTCTCCCGCGACGGTGCCGTGCCCGGATCGCAGTTCTGGCACAAGATCAACGCCCGGACGCGAACTCCGACCAACTCAATCTGGTTTGCTGCCGTCGGGGCTTTCATCCTCGGCCTGCCATACCTGTGGAATCCCACCGCCTACTCCGCGGTCACGTCGATTGCCGTCATCGGGCTTTACATCGCATATGGAATCCCGATCCTCCTTCGTCGACTGGCCGGGGCACGATTCCAGCAAGGTCCATGGAACCTTCGCCAGTGGAGCGCTCCGGTCGGCTGGATCGCGGTGATCTGGATCGCGTTCATCGCGATCCTGTTCATCCTCCCGCAGGCGGCTCCGGGCAACACGCTGACCACGTTCAACTACGCACCCGTCGCGGTCGGCGTGGTGTTGCTCTACTCGGGGGCCTATTGGTTCCTGTCCGCCAGGAATTGGTTCAAGGGCCCGAAGGTTCAAGGGTCAGCGGATGAGCTTGCCAGGATCGAAGCGGAACTCGCCGCGCACGGATAGCCGGACCTCGGCCGAGACCGACCGACCAAAGATCGGGATCACGGTCCACCCGCGGCGGGGCCTGGAGTACTTCGGGCCCTATCGCCGGGCGGTCGTGGCCGCGGGCGCCGAGCCCGTGGACCTGGTTCCTGGCACCAAGACGCTGCCCGACCTAGACGGGCTGCTCCTCCCAGGAGGCTGGGATGTCGACCCGTCCTTTTATGGAGAGCGCCGGGACGAGAAGGTCGGGGAGACCGACCTCGAGCTCGACGAGACCGAGCTCTCGCTGTTCCGACAGGCGCGCGAGCGTGACCTACCCGTGCTCGGCATCTGCCGCGGCCAGCAGGTGATCAACGTCGCCATGGGCGGCTCGTTGGTTCAGCATCTGGAGGGTCACGAGGTGCGCGCGCTCGGGCGCAGCCACCTGGCGCACACGATCGAGGTAGATCCTTCGTCTGAGCTGGGGCGGGCGGCCGGTGAGCACAAGATCCGGGTCAACAGCCTGCACCATCAGGCGATCAAGGACCTGGCCGACGGGCTCCAGCAAACCGCCTATGGCGAGGACGGGACCGTGGAAGGCGTCGAGTCCGACGACGGCCTTATCGTTGCTGTGCAGTGTCACCCGGAGGAGCTCACCACCGACTTGCCCTGGGCACGAGCGCTATTCGAGCGTTTCGTCGCGCGGGCTCGGGGCCGCCACAGCCAGACCTCGAGGTGACCCTTTGCTGAGCAAGGAGCAGCTGGCCGCCGAGGTCAAGGACGGCAAGATCGACACCGTCATCGTCGCCTTCACGGACATGCAGGGGCGGCTCATGGGCAAGCGCGTGGATGCCGAGTACTTCATCGAGTCCTCCGCCAACGGCGAGCCGACCGAGGGTTGTAACTACCTGCTCACCGTCGACATGGAGATGGACCCGGTGCCGGGGTACGCGATGGCCAGCTGGGAGCGCGGCTACGGCGACTTCGACCTCGTGCCCGACTTCGACACGTTGCGCCGGATCCCATGGCTGGAGGCCACTGCGCTCGTGCTGAGCGACGTCACGTGGCACGACCGCTCGCCCGTGAAGGCGTCGCCGCGCCAGGTCCTGCGCGCGCAGATCGAGCGCGCTCGCAAGCTCGGGTTCGAGCCGATGTTCGGCTCGGAGCTGGAGTTCTACCTGCTCAAGGAGACGTTCGCCGAGGCGCACGCCAAGGGCTACAACGACCTGACTCCGTCGGTGCCGTACAACCTCGACTATCACGTGCTCGCCACCAGCTACGACGAGCCGTTTATCCGCGCGGTGCGAAAGGGCATGAAGGCAGCCGGCATCGCGGTCGAGAGCTCGAAGGGCGAAGCGTGGCCCGGACAGCAGGAGATCAACTTCCACTTCGCGGACGCGCTGAGGATGGCCGACAACCACGTGATCTACAAGAACGGCATCAAGGAGATGGCGCACCAGCACGGCTGCTCGGTCACGTTCATGGCCAAGCCCGACCACACCTGGATCGGGAGCTCGTGCCACGTGCATTCGAGCCTGTGGAAGGGCGGCCGCAACACCTTCGACGGTGAATCGGAGACGTTCCGTCAGTACCTGGCCGGCCACATCGCCGGCACGTCCGAGTTGGCGATCTTCCTCGCCCCGAACATCAACTCCTACAAGCGTTACGCCGCGGGCACGTGGGCGCCGACCACGCTCGCGTGGGGCCACGACAACCGCACGTGCGGTTTTCGGATCGTCGGCCACGGCCAGCACCTGCGCACCGAGACCCGCATCCCGGGCGCAGACGTCAATCCATATCTCACGTTCGCGGCGTTGCTGGCGGCCGGCCTGCATGGAATCGAGCAAAAACTGGAGCTTCCACCCGCGTTCACCGGCAACGCCTACGAGTCGGACGTGCAGAGATTCCCTCACGCATTGCGCGACGCCATCGTGGAGCTGGAGAAAGGAACGATGGCGCGCAAGGCGTTCGGCGACGAGGTGGTCGATCACTACCTCACCTACGCCCGCACCGAGCAGGCGCAGTTCGACAAGGTCGTCACCGGCTACGAGCGCGAGAGGCTGTTCGAGCGGGGATGACCGTGGCCGCCCATACCCTGGAGGTTGTCAACCCCGCGACCGAGAAGCCGATCGCAAAGCTCGAACGGGCGGGGGTCGAGGAGACCGATCGCGCCGTCGCCGCCGCCAAGGCCGCGTATCCCGCGTGGCGGGCCGTCAAGCCGGCCGACAGCGCGCGACTGC
Organism: Candidatus Dormiibacterota bacterium; assembly: GCA_955652585.1. GTDB lineage: Bacteria > Chloroflexota > Dormibacteria > Dormibacterales > Dormibacteraceae > UBA10449. The sequence continues at coordinate 7,050 of CATPBF010000136.1, forward strand.
TGCGCCGCCTCGCCTCCAAAATCGAGGAGCACGGCGAAGAACTGGCTCGCCTCGAAACCGCCAACGTGGGCAAGCCGATCGGCGACTCCAGGTGGGAGATGGGCATGGTCGGCGACGTCTTCCACTTCTACTCGGGCGCGGTCGAGAAGCACTACGGCGAGACGATCCCGGTGGCGGGCGGCGTGGACATGACCTTCCGCGAGCCGCTTGGCGTTGTCGGCTTGATCGTGCCGTGGAACTTCCCGCTCATGCTGGCTGCGTGGAAGCTCGGGCCCGCTCTCGCGTGCGGCAACACCGTCGTCCTCAAGCCCGCTGAGCTGACGCCGCTCACCGCCCTGCGCTTCGCCGAGCTCGCGCTGGAATCGGGCCTACCCGAAGGCGTGCTGAACGTGGTCGTCGGCCCCGGTTCGGTCGTGGGTGAGCGGCTGATCGCGCATCCCGACGTGGCCAAGATCGGCTTCACCGGGTCGACCGAGGTGGGCCGCCGGGTCATGGAAGGCGCGGCCGCGACAGTGAAGAGGGTCACGCTGGAGCTCGGGGGCAAGTCCGCCAACGTGATCTTCGCGGACGCGGACCTGGAGAAGGCAGCTGCGTCGGCGCCCTCGGCGGTGTTCGGCAATGCGGGCCAGGACTGCTGCGCGCGTTCGCGTATCTTCGTCGAGAGGTCGGTGTACGACCGCTTTCTCAAGCTGCTGGTCGACGCGACCTCTCGATTTCGCGTGGGGAACCCCGAGGATGCGAACACGGAGATGGGTCCATTGATCTCGGCCGATCATCGCAACCAGGTCGCGGCGTTCGTCGAGGGCACGCCGCTATTTCGGGGCGCCGCTCCAGCCGGCCCCGGCTTCTGGTTCCCTCCTACCCTCGTCGAAGCGTCGAACCGCGACCGCGTCGCGCGCGAAGAGGTGTTCGGCCCTGTGGCGGCCGTCATCCCGTTCGCGGACGAGGCGGAGGCGGTGAGGCTGGCGAACGACACGCCCTACGGCCTGTCGGGGTCGATCTGGACGCGTGACTCGGCGCGAGCTCTGCGCATGGCTCGTGCGATCGACGCCGGGGTGCTGTCGGTGAATTCCAACAGCTCCGTGCGGGTGACCACGCCTTTTGGCGGCGTCAAGCAGTCGGGGTTCGGCCGCGAGCTCGGCATGCACGCGATGGATGGCTACTCGGAGGTGAAGAACGTGTACATCTCCACGGAGGGCTAGGCAATGGGACGGCTCGACGGCAGGGTCGCGGTGATCACCGGCGCGGCGGGCGGCATCGGCCGCGAAGCCGCAATCCTCTTCTCGGGCGAGGGCGCGCGTGTATGCGTCGCCGACATGGGCGTCGAGGCGGGCGAGAAGGCGGCGGCCGAATGCAGAGAAGCATTCTTCTTCAAAGCCGACGTCAGCGATCCCAAGAGCGTCCAGGCGATGTATGCGGAGACGGAGAAGCGCTACGGCCGCATCGACGTGCTCTACAACAACGCCGGCATCATGCCGCCCGACGACGACTCGATCCTCACCACCGAGCCGGACGCCTGGGATCGAGTGCAGGCCGTCAACGCGAAGGGCGTCTATCTGTGCTGCAAGTACGGCATCCCGCACCTGTTGAAGGCGGGCGGCGGTTCGGTCATCAACGTCGCCTCCTTCGTGGCCCTCATGGGCGCTGCCACCTCGCAGATCGCGTACACGGCTTCCAAGGGGGCCGTCCTCTCCATGAGCCGCGAGCTCGCGGTGCAGTTCGCGCGGCAGGGCATCCGCGTCAACGCGCTGTGCCCGGGACCAGTGGAGACGCCGCTCCTGATGCGGCTGTTTTCGGAGACGCCCGGAGCCTACGAACGTCGGCGCGTGCATCTGCCGATGGGACGCCTGGCGAAAGCGCGCGAGATCGCCAACGCCGCGCTGTTCCTGGCCAGCGACGAATCGAGCTACGTCAACGGTGCGACTTTCCTCGTCGACGGGGGACTCAGCGCCGCGTACGTCACGCCTGAGTAGGAGGCCTCCCTCTCCCCGCAGGGGAGAGGGCTGGGAGAGGGGCGTGAGTTGGCTCTTACCCGTAACCCGGCTCGGTATTGGGATGCATGAAATCGAGACTGTTGATTGCCGCATCCATGCTGCTCGCCGCGTGTGGCAGTTCGAGTTCCTCGACTGCAAGCGCGAGCCCCTCGACGAGCCCAGCGGCCAGCCCCGCCGCCGCCGGAGCCACGATCAGCGTGGCGACAAACTCCAAGCTCGGACA
>CATPBF010000137.1 GCA_955652585.1 Candidatus Dormiibacterota bacterium
GCTCTCTAGAAGTCCCTTGATCTCTCGTGCGAGTGTGCCTTCGATCTGGCCCATGGTCTCTAGATACAGTTGGCTTCCAAAGTCAGCGAGCCGGCGCAAGTCTCGCTTGAAGTCGCTACAAGACTTTGCGTTGTGCTCATTTAGGCTCGCGTTGCACGCGAGGGTTTCCTGCTTAGCACGATCGAGCCTCATCTGCGCTTGATCAGGCCGATAAGGGAGGTAGCTCGATCGTACAGAGCTGCCCGCCATAACGACTAGACGGTGGGCATCCCCATCACTATTGTGGGCGATGTTGAGCCGCACTTGGTCACCCAGCATTTTGCCCAACTCGGGGGATGAGGCGGCGACCCTTTGGCCGAACCGCTGGGAAACGGCAGCGAAGTCATCCGTTAGTTGGTAGTCGAGTTCGATGCGATTCACCCCCGAACGTCGGGGACCTTCCGATTGTGCGACGGCGGCTTCTACAGTCGCCGACTCCAGAAGGTTGTTGCGGTAGTAAATGAGGAGTCGCCCGTGGGCGACTAACTCTTCGTCAAGCTCTTTCATAGATGGAGCCTGCACTTGTAGTCGCAGGACTTCATGGTTAGTGTCAGTACTCCTGCCCTCATTGAATGACGAGCTCGGGCCCGAGAGGGGTAAGAACATTTGACCCGTTACGACCGCTGGTGAGAACACGTCGCTCACGAGGACTACATCGAGGACATGGCCGTCTTGGGTCGGAGGCAAAGCGTAGTCCGGAAACCCGCGATTGCCGACGACTATGCTGTCGTGCCAACGAGAACCTATTTGCAATTGCAAATCGTAAGCACCCGAGGCGACTAGGACGCCGTCGGGCCGTAGGCGCTCGTCCGCACCCCGCCGGCTGAAGTTGCCGTTCAGGACTCGTCGCAGCGATTGTTCACGCTCGGCAGCCGCCTGGCCGGTTTCGAAGAGTTCTAAAGTGTCGGGCCGTCCGTAGCTCCCTCCGGATGGTCGCCGATCGTAAAGGATGGCCTGATCAGCATCGGACAGGTAGTCACGCGCCGGGCGCCGGCGACGGATGCCACTTGGGTCGTATGAAGTCGATGCGAGCGGGCCAATTTCTTCAACGTGGCGGGTTAGAAACGCTGTAACGCGAGGTTGGAAGCTCTCATCCACGTCCGCCAGCTGGTCCAGCGAAAGGCCTCCCAACAAATGCTCGTAAATGGCTTGTATATAGCCCTCTCGGGTGCGAGTATCCGCGGCAGCGAAGGCGAGAACTGCAGGCCCGCCGGAGCCAGATATCCTTACTGCAAGGTCCCGTGCTGCGGCAATTAGTTCATCGTCCACATCGAAGATTAGAAGTCGAGTGCCTCGTGCCACCAACGAGTCTCGGATTGTTCCTGACCTGACCCAGCGACCGCCCCACCTTACGCGAGGATCGAGGTCTCCTCTAACAGCCCCGACAATATGAACGATGTCATAAGGGCCGAATTGAACGGCCGGCACGCCACGTCCAGGAATTAGATCAATCCGCATATCGCGAATGCTTTCTGCAGCTTCTGCTAGAGAGTTCGAGGGAACCCAGAGTTCCACTTCGGCGCGGTCGCCAGATGTCGCGGCAATTGAGACGACTGGCGGCAGTGACGCGGCCCTTTCAAGGCTGTCTACAACCACAAGAACGCTAAGAGGAAAAGTGAGCGGCTCCCCTGAAATGGCAGGTGGAACGGGTACTTCGATAATTTCGAACACCTCGTCCTCCTGCTCTTACCTGCCGGGCTGCAATAGCTACGTTACAACGCCACTGCCAGTCAAGCTCTCATCCCGACCGCATAGTTGGGGGCTCGTGAGCCGCACTCTGCAACGGGACGAGTCGAGTTCCGCTTCCGCTCGGAATGTGACCGCCCAAAGCTTAGGCAATATCCTGGCGATTCGGGGGTTGGAGCCCACGCCCGGATTCGAACCGGGGACCTTTTCCTTACCAAGGAAATGCTCTACCGCCTGAGCTACGTGGGCGCGCCGTAGGCCAAAGATTCTAGTTAGCTGCCTGATTCCACCCGGCCTACGTCGGTCAGGATCTCCGCCCGGCCTCGGATCTTGATCGCCGCCGTCAGCTCCGTGAACTGCGCCACCATCACCTCGCCCGCGTCCAGCCGCTCCGAGTGGTGCGAGCGCGTGTCCTTGCCCCGTGTCAGGCCCATGATCACCACCCCGTCCTCCAGCGCCTTGACGACCACGTACCGGCCGGTCGAGGCTCCATCTTCTTCGCTCATCTCCACTCCTCTTTCTCCTCTCCCCTATCTCCAACTCGGCTTGCCGCGGCCGTTGCCGTTCGACTGCGCCTTCGGCCGCACCGTCACCAGCCTGGTCGACGCCGGCCCGACCAGCTCGTCGAGCTCGGCCTCCAGCGCCGCACCGGCCTGGACATGATAGCGACCGGCATGCACGGTCACTTCTCGGCTTCCCACGAGGACGTGAAGCACCACCTCGTCGCTGCCCGGGTGCCGCGCCAGCACCGCCTCCAGGCGCTCAGCCAGGCCGTTGTCGCCGCTCGGAAGTCTGACGTGGAGCAGTTGCCGGCGCGCCACCGGCAGGCACTCAGGGTCGTCCCACAGCCAAGCCATGTCGGCCACCACCGAGGCCGTCTCCACCTCCGCTTCCATTTCGGGCTCGACCGGAGATGCAGAGGCGCCCGTCGCCCGCGTGCTTCCCGCCCGCGCGTCCACCTTCCCGGCCACGACCACCACCTTGTCCGGCTCGAACAGCAGCCGCGTCTCCTCGAACACCCGCGGGAACAGCACGATGTCCACCGTTCCGGTGAGGTCCTCCAGCGACGCGTACGCCATGATCTGGCCCTTGCGCGTCACCACGCGCCGCACCTCTCGCACCAGCCCCGCCACCCGCACCTCGGTGTCCTGCAGCGCGCTCGTCACCTCCACTGCCTGCGTGTCCGACAGCTTCGCCAGCTCGGCCGAGATGCGCCGCAGCGGGTGATCGGACAGATAAAGGCCCAGAAGCTCCTTCTCCAGGCGCAGCTTCTCCTCCCCCGCCATTGGCGCCACGTCGATCGCGAGGCCGTAGTCGTCGGCCGTCACCTCCTCCGAGCCCACCATTTCGAGCAGCGAGGTCTGGCCCGACTCACGGTCTTTGCGCGCTCGCTCCGCCCGCGCCACCACGTGCTCCAGGACGTAAGCCAGGCGCGCCCGCTCGCCCAGCGAGTCGCACGCGCCCGACTGCACCAGCGACTCCAGAACCCGCTTGTTCACGTCCTGGATCGCCACCGTCCGCTCGCACGGGTCCTCCAGCGACTTGAACGGACCATCAGTGTCCCGCAGCGAGACGATCGACTCGACCGCGTGCTGGCCCACGTTCTTGATCGCCGCCAGGCCGAACAGGATCCGTGAATCGCTCATGGAGAAGTCGGCGCGGGAGCGGTTGATGTCTGGCGGCAAAACC
>CATPBF010000138.1 GCA_955652585.1 Candidatus Dormiibacterota bacterium
GCGCTGGTGGTGCTGCCGTGGGAACGCATCCCTCGCAGCCTCCATGCGCTGCCGCCCATGGGTGGCTTCGCGGTGGCGTTGGTGCTCAGCCTCGAGCTCGGCTTGAGCGCGACGCAGGCGCTCGCGTTCCTTCTGCTCCCGCTGCTCTTCCTGGCGCTGTACTACACGACCGTCGAGTTCGCGATCGGTGCTGCAGTAGCCGTCGCCGACCTGGTCGTGATCACGCTCACCAACCCTGCCGCGGGTGACCCCGCGCACACGCTCCTGGAGGCTTTGCTGCTGGTCGCACTCGGCGTGCTTGTCCATCGGGTGGTGGCCGAGCAACAGCGCAGCAGCGCCGCCGCCACGGCCGCCGAAGCCGGGAGGTCAGATGTCCTCTCCGACCTGGCCCAACGCAACCAGGAGCTCCAGGAGCTGACCCGCTTGAAGTCCGAGTTCCTCGCCACCATGAGCCACGAGATCCGCACGCCGATGAACGGCGTGATCGGCATGACAGGGCTTCTCCTCGACACCGACCTCACACCTGAGCAGCACGATTACGTGGACACCATTCGGACGTCCGGCGACACGCTCCTCGACATCATCAACGACATCCTCGATTTCTCGAAGATCGAGGCCGGGCGCGTGCGCATGGAGACGATCGACTTCAGCCCCAAGCACGTGACGGAGGAGGCGGTCGAGCTCTTCGCGGAGCCCGCCGCCAACAAAGGTGTCGAGCTCATCCTCGACGTCGACCCCGCCGTGGCCCACAGTGTCATCGGCGATCCCGGGCGGCTGCGCCAGGTCCTTATCAACCTGGTCGGAAACGCGATCAAGTTCACCGACTCTGGTGAAGTCGTCGTCAGAGTGCAGGGGCTCGACACGATGACGCCCGGCGTGATGATCAGGTTCGAGGTCGCCGACACCGGTGTGGGATTGACCGCCGAGGAGCAAGGTCGCGTCTTCTCTACTTACTCTCAGATCGACAGCTCTACGACGCGCAGGCATGGCGGCACCGGCCTCGGCCTCGCGATCGCACGCATGCTCACGCAGCTTATGGGCGGCGAGATCGGCGTCGAGAGCGACAAGGGCGCGGGCAGCCGTTTCTGGTTCACGGCGCTCTTTCGCGAATCCGAGATGAAGGCCTCGGAGCCTCAGCCGGTGGGCACGCTCGCCGGCACGGCGGTTGCGATCATCGATGACAACCGCACCAATCGGGTGATCCTCGAGCGCTACCTGGATTCGTGGGGAACGCGGGAGCGCAGCTTCGAGAGCGGCGGCGAGGCGCTGCGAGCGCTTCGCAGCGCGGTTGAAAAGGACGACCCCTTCGAGGTCGCGATCGTCGACTTGATGATGCCGGACATGGACGGCGCGGACGTGGCGTCCAGGATTCGCGCCGACCCGCAGTTGAAGGATATGGTCGTGGTCCTCCTCACGTCTGCCGGCCGCTCCGAGCGACCCGTGCCCGGTGTCGACATCGAACTGGTCAAGCCGGTTCGGCCGTCGCAGCTTTTCGACGTGCTGCAGTCGCTCATGGCCTCGCGTCCCGGGCACACCAAGCGGCGCATCAACCGCGAGGGCACCGGGCCGCCCGCCACGCGCCATCGCTGGGCTCGAATCCTGGTCGCCGAAGACAACGCCGCCAACCTCAAGGTGGCGGTGCGAATGGTCGAGAGACTTGGCTATCGCGCCGACGTCGCAGGCAATGGCCGCGAGGCGCTCGTTGCTCTCGATCGCGTGCCATACGACGCCGTGCTCATGGACTGCCAGATGCCGGAGATGGACGGCTACGAGGCGACCAGGGAGATTCGAAAGGCGGAGCGAAACGGCCGCCACGTGCCGATCATCGCGATGACGGCCAGCGCGATGGCGGGCGACCGCGAGCGGTGCCTCGCCGCAGGCATGGACGACTACATCTCAAAGCCCGTGAAGCTGCATATCGTCGCCGCCGTCCTGGAGCGCTGGCTTGGTTCGAGCGACGAGAAGAACCCTTAGAGACGGCGCAGCGCCAACACCGTCACGTCGTCCGTGAGCTCGCGGCTCTCCGCGCCCTGCGCCAGGATGTCGACCAGGTCCTGGATGTCGGCGGCATGCCGAGCGTCGTAAGGCAGCGGCACGTCCTTGGTCGCAAGGTCGGGTCGCAGGTCGATGAGCCCGTCTGAGAACACGACCAGGGTGTCGCCACGGTTGAGGTGCGCGGACCCAACGGTGAACTTGCTGTCGGGAAAGATGCCGATTGGCGCGCTTCGCTCCGTGAGCATCTCTTGCGCAGTGGCGCCCCTCAGCAATCGCGTCCACCCGTGCCCGGCGTCGATGTATCGGAGGTCGCCTGTCTCGCTGTCGTAGATCGCGTGGAAGAGGGTTACATATGCGTGATTGACCTCGAGCGCGGTGGCCATCACCTTGGCGGCGAGGTACACGCCCTCCTCCATATCCTCGTGACGCGACGCACCCCGCAGCGCTGCGCGAACGGTCGCCATCATGATGGCCGCGGGCAAGCCCTTGCCCATGACGTCGCCAAGAGTGATGACGATGTATCGCTGGTCGGGTTGGTTCCAGTCATAGAAGTCGCCGCTGATCTCGCGCGCGGGAGTGAAGTGGGCGGCGATCTCGAACCCCTGACCCCGCAGCGGCGACACCGGCAGCATGCCGGCCTGCAGCGCGGCGGCTCGCGCCATCTGGTCGGCACGCTCCGCGACCATCGACTCGAGCCGCTCGAGGTTGGCGCGGTATTCAAGCTCGAGGCTCCGGCGCCGGAGGGCGTTGACGCTGGCCAGGTACAGCTCGGTGGCTCCGACCGGCTTCACGTAGTAGCCGTACGCTCCGTGATCGACGGCGGCCCTGCCCAGCTCCGGATCGTCGACGCCGGAGATCATCACAACCGCCGGCTGCGGAACCTTCTTGTTCAGCTCGCCCAACAGCCCGTAGCCGGACTCGTCGGGCAGGCGGATATCCATGAGCACGAGCGCGTAGTCGACTGCCCCGAAACGCTGCCTGGCTTCCGCGCCGGAGAGCGCTATGTCGGCTTCGAAGCCGCGGCTGCGCAGGGTCCGGGCCATGGCCTGCGCAAGAGGCTGCTCGTCCTCGACGATCAGGAGCCGCTGGCGGTCACCTCCGTCTCGGGGGTCCATTGCCGAGGAGTGTAAGGGGGGCGAATCCGAGCCCTCGCGCCCTAGACTGCCAATCATGCTTTTGTCGTCAATAAAGCGCCGCGCTCGCTGGGGCCCCCATGACGAAGTCATGGGAGTTGAACGGTACCTGTGAGCCTGGACGTGGAGAGCCGGCAGACGGACTCGGGTGTCACTGTGCTGGCTCCGTCGGGCCGCCTCGATGTCGTGGGCGCGCCCGCGCTGAAAGAGGCCGTCAGCGAGGCCATGAAGAACGGTCAGCCCCGGCTCGTAATCGACATGGAAGGGGTGACCTTCGTCGACAGCTCAGGCCTTGGCTCGGTGGTGTCCGCCCTCAAGCAGGTGCGCACCTCCAAGGGCGATCTCAGACTGGCGGCGCCGAACCAGCAGGTGCGGGTGGTCCTGGAGCTGACGACCCTCGACCGGGTGTTCCCCTACTTCGCCACAGTCGAGGAAGCGCTGACTGATTTCTGACCCCGTCGCGGAGAGGACGTCAGGGCGGTCGTTCGAGTTCCGCGCCAGGCTGACCCGCCTGGAAATTGGCCTGGAGACGCTTCACACCTCGGTGCAGCTGGTGCGCGAGCACATGGGCCGTGGCGCCGCGGACCGCCCCCTCATCCTGTTCGAGATGGCGCTGGCCGAGATCGGCAACAACGTGCTCCGCTACGCCCTCCCGCCAGGCTCGGTCGAACCACTGGTCGAGTTCGAGCTGAAGCTCGAGTCGAAAACGCTAACTGCTTTGTTAACCGACTGGGGACCGCCACTTCATAATCAGCTCACCCCCGCGATGCCCGCTCCCTCGGTGGAGACCGGCCGCGGCCTGGCGATCGCTCGCAAGGCGCTCGATGAGCTGGGATACCAACGCGAAGGCGAGGTGAACACGTGGCGACTGGTGAAGCGGCTGTGAGCGAGGTGTCGGAGCAGCCCGACCCCGACCGCGTGCTCGCCCACGATTTCCGCAACCTGCTCGCGGTGATCGTCAACTATTGCGAGCTGATCGCCGGAGAGACGACAGATCCGGAGGCGATCAAGGCCGATATCGCAGAGATCCGCACAGCGGCCGAACGAGCGCTCGAGCTCACCGAAAAGCTCCGTCACCGCCGTACCAACGCGCCGGATTCGGAGCCCGCCGCGGGCGCGTCATGACCGCCGTGAGAGGGACAGGCGCGGCCAATGAAGCGCCGTCCGAGTCGACTCAGACCGGCAGGGATCTCGTGCTGGTCGTCGACGACGACGAGCAGATGCTCAAGCTCGTGAAGCGCGTCCTCGAGCGCGCAGGCTTCGAGTGCGTGGCCGTCGGCGACGGGCATGCGGCCCACGAAGCAGCCGTCGACTGGCGGCCCGACATCATCCTGCTCGACCTCATGCTCGGCGCGACCACCGGTGAAGAGATCCTGGACGAGCTGCGCAAGGACTTCCGCACTCGCCTCATCCCGGTGGTGTTTCTGACCGTCCGCAGTTCGTTGAAGGACAAGGTCGAGCACCTCCTCAACGGCGCGGACGATTACGTGACCAAGCCTTTCATCCCCGAAGAGCTCGTGGCCCGCCTGCGCGCGGTCATCACTCGGGCCACGACGACGCGCGAGCTCAATCCTCTGACAGGGATGAGCGGTAACTCCGACATCCTGCGCGAGATCACGCAGCGTCTTACGTCGCCGGAACGCTTCGCGGTGCTCTATCCGGATATCGACGCCTTCAAGAGCTACAACGACCACTACGGCTTCGTGCGAGGCGACGACGTGATCAAGACGCTGTCCACGATCATCCTCGAGACGCTCGAGGAGATCCCGTCGAAACGGCACTTCGCGGGCCACGTCGGCGGTGACGACTTCGTCATCCTCACCGAGCCGCAGTTTGCCGAACCGATCGCGGACGAAATCACAAAGCGCTTCGACATCGCGATCCCCGCCCTGTACGACTTGATCGACCGCGAGCGGGGTTGGATCGAATATGAGGAGCGCAACGGCAACAAGATCCGGGCCGAATTCGTGTCGGTGTCCATTGGGGTCGTCATCGCCGAGCCAGGGAGCTACGCGAGCGCGGCCGCTCTGTCGGCTCGTGCCGCCGAGGTGAAAGGCGTGGCCAAGCGTATGCCAGGTTCGAAATGGGTGCTCGATCGGCGCCGGCCGCCAGAGCGCCATGGGTTGCCACGTTGAGCGCAGAAGTGGCCTATGTGGGTTGGATGACGGTGGGCCGGGGCTATCATCGCCTGGGGTTATCGCCCAATGAGTGACGTGGAGACCACGCAGTCCACCAACGGCGAACCACTCCCGACAGTGGCCGCGCCGCCCGCACCGACCCTGCAACGTGCCGAAGCCAAGCACGGCACGCGCGTGAGGGTGTCGGTGCACCGCCTCGACGGCGGTCTCGAAGATGGGGAGTCGGACGCGCGCATCCTCACGGGCGAAGGCTTTCCGATCTTCACCCCCCCGGATTCCGAGCGCGCCCGGTGGATCCCCGCGCGCGACATCAAATACATCGTCCTCGGCTCGGTCGACGACCCCGATCTCGAGTCAGACCCTGGAGACAAGACCGCCGCGCGCAGGGCCATCTTGCGATTCCGCGACGGCGAATGGATCGCGGCCTACATAGACCCGAGCCAGGGTTCCGACGGCGCCGGCGTGGCCATCAAGATCCGCCTCACCGAGAGCCAGCGCGTCATCCCTGCGATCGCAGCCTCAGCCGCGCTGCTGGAGATGCAGTTCGTCGACGCGTGGACGAGCACCGCCGACGCGCCGGCGCCCCATCGGCGCCGCACCGACATCATGGAGGCCGCGGCTCGGCAGGGGCGCGACCTCAACAAGCTCGCCGGCGATTTCCGAGACCGCCTGGCCCTGATCCGCGACGTGGGCTTGACGACTGGCGACACGCTCGCTTTCTCGCGGGCAGTGCGCACCCACCTCGACCGTTTCCTCGCGGAAGACAGCATCGAGCTGAGCGCTCCCGAGAAGACCACCCTCGCCGACATCATCCTGCGCGCCGCGGTCGGATATGGTCCGCTCGACGGCCTGCTGCACGACCGCTCGGTGAGCGAGATCATGGTCAACGGCCCGGATCAGGTGTTCATCGAGCGCCGCGGTGTCCTCACCAAAGCCGAGGTGCGGTTCGAGGACGAGAACCAGCTGCTCGAGACGATCCGGCGCATGGTGGCCACCACCGGCAGGCACATCGACGGTCTCAACCCCATGGTGGACGCCCGCCTGCCGGACGGCAGCCGTGTCAACGCCATCATCCGGCCGGCGGCCATTCATGGCGCCGCGCTCACCATCCGCAAGTTCAAGGACGCGGTGCTGGGCATGGAGGACCTCACCAGAGAGGGCAGCCTCAGCCCGGCGATGGCCGAGTTCCTGAGCGCGGCGGTGTTGGGGCGCATGAACGTGCTCGTTTCGGGCGGCACGGGTTCCGGAAAGACGACGACCCTCAACGTCATCGCGCGCTTCATCCCGCACAACCAGCGCGTGATCACGATCGAGGACGCAGCGGAGCTGCAGATCGACCACCCACACGTCATCGCACTCGAGCACCGCCCGCCCAACGTCGAAGGCAAGGGCGAGCTGACGATCCGCCAGCTGCTTCGCAACAGCCTCCGGATGCGCCCAGACCGCATCCTGGTCGGCGAGGTCCGAGGCGCGGAGGCCCTCGATATGCTCCAGGCCATGAACACCGGGCACGACGGCAGCATGTCCACGATCCATTCCAACTCGGCGAGGGACGCTCTGTCCCGCCTCGAGACGATGGTGATGATGGCGTCGATCGACATTCCGTTCGAAGCCGTGCGGGCGCAGATCGCATCGGCCGTGAACCTCATCGTCCACCAGGCGCGCATGCCCGACGGCCGCCGCAAGATCGCGCAGATCGCCGAGGTTGTCGGCTACGACTCCAACGGCGCGATCCTGCGCGACATCTTCCTACTCGGCATGGGTGCGGACCTGCGGCTCGAATACAACGCGACCGGTTACATCCCCACGTCGCTCGACAAGGCCGCGTTCTACGGGGTGCAGGTCGACCGCGACCTGTTCGACCCGGTCAAGTCCCGTTTCGTGCCTGCGGGGTCCGACAGCATGATGCCGGTGGTGAAGGACCCGCTGTTGAGCGGCCAGCGGGCCGGCGGCGAGAACGTGGTCCGGCAGGTGGTCGTGGTGCCGTTCAGCTCCGACCGGCCGGGCGATTCGAGGCCGCAACAGCAGCAGTCCCACACGGTGCAGTCGTCGCCGACGGAGCCCGCCAGCACGATGGCGTCCACGCCCGAGATGCAGGAGGAGATGCGCAAGCTGATCGATGCGGCCCGTTCGGCCGTCGCCGACCTGCAAGCCGCCTCACCCGCTGCTCCAAGAGAGCCTGCCCAGGAGTACGAAGTACCGCGCCCGAGCGCGCGCCCGCGGGCGGGTGCCCCGGCCGCCGCCGCGCTGCCGCCCGAGTTCGCTGCGGCTGCGCCGGCTGCTGCCCCGGCGGGTTTTCAGACGACGTCTGGCTATCAGTCTCCGGGCTCGGCCGAGCACGATTCCAACGCCTCGCAGGCCCTGCAGGCCGCGACCGCGATGGCTCGCGCCACCACCGCCCTGGGCAACATGGCGGCCGCAGCTTCGAGCGGGTTCGCGGGCATGCTGCCGGTCACGCACGTCTCCGGCCCCACGGGCGCCGGCGCCACCCGCAGGATCCAGGCGGTCGTCGAAAGCCTCATCACGCGCAAAGGTTTGAGCCTGCGGCTGGCCCCGGCCATCACCCAGGCGTTCGAGGGAGCAGAGCTCAAGGCGAGCGATTACGCCAAGCCGAACAAGCTGAGCAAGGAGTCGGGTGCGCGGGAGTTGCGCCAGGCCGTTGAGGCGGGCCTCTTGCAGCTCGTCAAGTACCCGCAGGGCGAGGCCGGCTTCCGGGCCGACCCAGCACTCCTGAGGGCGGTTGCCGAAGGACTCGGGCAGAATGTGAACCCCGCCCAAGCGCTCACTCCCGAGACCATCATCGGCAGCCTGTCCGCCGGCCAGAGCGAGGGCACGGTAACGATCATGTTCACCGACGTCGAAGGCTCGACCCAGATGCTTTCCAGCCGGGGGTTCACGACGTCGCACGAAATCATGAAGGCGTACGAATCGATCATCGAGGAGAAGATCACGGAGCACGCCGGGCGCCGCATCAAAGGCCTCGGCGACGGGGTCATGGTCAGCTTCGGCTCGACCAGGCACGCGGTCGAGTGCGGCATCGCGATCCAGCGCGGAATCGCCGAGTACAGCAAACAGAATCCCGAGCGCAAGCTGAAGATCCGCATCGGCATCAACACCGGCGAGGTCGTCGAGGAGGCGGGCGACATCTTCGGCGCCGCTGTCAACGTGGCCGCGCGGGTGGCGGGCAAGGCCAAGGGCGGCGAGATCCTCGTCTCCGAGATCGTCCGTGACCTGGTCGGACCCGTCTCCGAGATGAAGTTCGGCTACCGCGGCCGCTACAAGCTGAAGGGATTCCCTGACCGCTTCCGACTGCACGACGTCACAGCCGTCGCGGCACCCTCCCAAACTGCCGCGCTCCCTTCCGGCGATGGATTCGTCGGGCGCGAGCAGGAGCGCCTCGACATCCGGATGACGCTCGACCGGGCCGCCACCGGTTCGGGCGGCATGCTCTTCCTCGCCGGACCGCCCGGCATCGGCGCCTCGCGCCTCGCCTCTGAGGTGGCTGCGGAGGCGTCCAGGAAGGGATGGTCGGTGTTGAGCGGGCGCTGCATGGAGCAGGACGTGGCGCCATTGGGCTCATTCCGTGACGTGCTCGCGGCGGCGGTGGCCGGCACTGCCGCCAGGCCGCTGCAGGATGCGGCCGCCGGAAATGGTCCGCTGCTCTCCCAGCTCGTACCCGGCCTCAGGCAGAAGTTGCGCGGCATGGCGCAGCCGCCGGAGGTACCTGCCGATCAGCTTCGGGAGCACCTGTTCCGCGCGATCTTCGAATTCCTGGCCGCTTGTCAGGGGGCGAAGCCACTGCTCATCGTGCTCGATGACCTGCAGTGGGCCGACGACGAGACCGTCCTCTTGCTGCGCGACCTCGCTGAGCGCCTGGGCGGGAGCCGCATGGTCGTCCTCGGCACGTACTGGGAGTCAGACCTCGACTCGACGCGCCCATTCACGACCGCCGCGTCTCGACTCCTGCGCCGGCGCCGTGCGCAGCGCATCGCCCTGGGGAAGCTGTCCGACCGCGACGTCGAGAAGATGGTCGCGGCGATGGGCGAGACTCCTTTGACGCCGGTGCAGATCATGGGGATCCAGGCTGCGACCGAAGGCAACCCGCTCTTCATCGAGCACTCATACCTCTACATCGCGGAGTCGGAGACGATGCTGGGTGGCGGTGGGCGCGTGCAGGCCAGCTTTACTGAAGAGGACCTGGAGCTGGCCAACAGCGTTCGAGGCATCATCGGGCGGCGGCTCGAGAGGCTCAGCGAGCCCGCGCAGCGCATGCTGGTCGCGGCTGCGGTCATAGGACGCGATTTCGACATCCCGCTGCTCGAGGCCTTTGGAGAGCTGTCAGGACACGAGCTGCGCGATGCGATCGACGAAGCGACGCGAAGCCATTTCCTGAGGACCGCGGGGCCGGATCGGTTCCGATTCAGCCACGACCTCGTGCGTCAGCGGGTTCTCGCGGGGCTGCCCCTGCCACGCCTGCAGGCCTACCACCTGGCGGTGGCGGACACACTCGAGCGCAGCTATGGCAAGAGCGCGAACGAGCGGGCGGCCGAGATCGCTTACCACCTGTACCAGGCCGGCACCTCAGCTGATGCGGTCAGGACGTCGAGCTACCTCGCGATTGCGGCCACGAATGCGATGGCGGTGGGCGCGTTCGAAGAGGCGCTGCGCCTCATCGAACGCACCCTGCAGCTGCTCCCGGGCGACAAGATCCGCGAACGGGCCGAGGCGCTGGCGATGCGGGGCCAGGCGTTCTGGGGCCTGGCGCGCAACAACGACGCGAAGGCGGCGTGGAACGGCGCGCTCGGACGCTACGAAGAACTGGGCGATACGAAGGCGGTGGCGGGCATCCACGCGCGCCTACACGGAGTCGGCGCCGACGGCGCGGTGGCCGAGCGGCCCAAGGCGCACGAACGGCGGCACGATGACAAAGCAGAACCGGAGCCGGCGGAGCCGGAGCCGGAGCCCGAGCCCGCGGAGCGAGAACGGGCCGAGCGCTAGCCGGTCAGCTTCGCCCCAGGCGGCACCGGACCGTACTCCGCTGGATCGCCGAGGAGCGTCGGCAGCTGGCCGGAGAACGTGAGCGTGCTGGCGATGATGCCTCCCATCTCGTCCGTCCTGAAGGTCGCGGCCTTTCGCATCGTGAGCGCAGCCGACGGCATATAGATCAGCCCGATGAACGCCGAGTCCGAGGCGGCGCCCATGAAGTTGCTGCAGGAGTTGGTTGGCGGCTCATAGATCACCATCCAGTTGTACTGGTAACCGCTGAAGATGACGTTGTCGCCGCTGGTGGTGTCGTTCAGACAGCCTCCGTTGGGGATGACGAAAGCGACCGCCCCCGGGGTGATCGGGCCGGGACACGTCGTGAGCGCCCGGGCGACGGTCTGGCACTGGTTCTCGTTGGCGCGATCGCCGGCTGGGGGCGCGGCCCGGTTCGCATTCTCGTTCGGCAGGTTGCTCCTCAGTGGAGCCGTCTCGCCCGCTGGCGGATATGCGTTGGGCGTCCCCGGCAACGCGGTGAAGCTGGGGTTGCCCGCGAGCAGGAGCCCGTTGAACACGGCGGTCTCGTTGCCAAGGCTGCAACCTCCGCCGCTGAAGACAGGGCAGCCGCCAGTATTGTCGTTTTGTCCCTGGGCAGGGCCAGGTCCCGGGACGCCGATGCTGCCGGCCAGGCCAAACAGACCTGAGCATCCGTTGGTGGGGGGAGCGGCATAAACGTTGTATGAGGTCGCCCCAGGAACATTGCTGACCTGGATCTGGATCACCTGGTTGTCCAAAACGGTGACCGTGTGGCAGGCCGACGGTGCGCTTTCGCGAGTGTACGAGACGCCGTTGTAGGAATCCGTCCGCACGGACGTCAGCACGAAGGCCCAGGTGCCCTCTCTGGTGATTATCGGTGACCCGCCCACTGCGTTGACCTGGAAAGCGCCGGCACAGTTGCCGTCGGTGTTCCACATCTGGTGGGGGGCAATCTGCGTGTTGTCGTTATACACGGGCTCGTCCGGCGGCTTGAGTTCGTTGGACACGAAGGCGCCGTTGTTCGTGTATCCGCTCGACCACTTATAGACACCTCCGGCAAGGAAGTAGCAGCGCCCAGAAACGAATTGCGGGCCGGGGTCTGCCGAGTACGTGCCTGCCGATAGGACCGCGGTGTTACCCGGCGCGCCCATCGACCCTCCGGTTACGACCGGCTGTGGATAGCCCGGGTCGACGAAGTTGTAGCCCGACTTGATCACGCCCGCGACGTCGGGAAATGTGCATGGGGTCGCGGCCCCGCTTGGATAGCACTCCGTGCTGACGCCCGGAATCGACGCCTGGCAGCGAGCGTAAACATCACCGACGATGTCGGCCGATCCCGAAAGCGAGATCGCTCCGCTGGAGACCATGTCGCCGACGATGTTCAGCGTCCCGCCGGAGGTAGTCGTGATCGCGCTGCCCGGCATACCTCCACACCCCGCCTGGCTGAGAGCGGCGATCGTGGGGGTGTACAGCAGGTTGTTCACGCCCCCTGACGCGACTGCGGAGAGGCGGGGAGTGGTCCCGTTGGTGAGGATGCGGGCAAACTGGAGCACAAGCGACCGGGAGGCGGTGATCGTGAACTGGGTGCCGGCCGGACCGAGCGGCGTCACCACCTCAGTGAGCACGGTCCCGAGCGCGGTCCCGTCGGAGAAATTGCAGGTGATCGTCCGCGGGGGCGCGCCATAGGCCGGGAAGCATGAAGGGGTGTTGTAGAGCCTTGCATTGGCGCCGAAGCTCGCAGTCGCCGCCGATTCCGCCAACGTCCAGTTGAGCGGGTTTTGCTGAAGGGTGTCTCCGGCCGCAAGCGCGGCCGCGTCCACAGCAGCCTGGAGATCACGGCGCAGCGCGTAGGCGCGCGAGCCGTCGATGGCGAGAGCGGCCATGCCCACCACGACCGCCAGCATGATGGCGATCAACACAATCGCTTGCCCGCGTTGCAGTCTCCTCTCCCCTTCGGGGAGAGGGTTAGCAGAGGGGTGCGTCGGGAGCTGGCTTTGCCAGGCCCGGCGCCAAAAGGGGGGAGTTCCCCCCTTTTCAGGGAGAGCGGCGTGAATGCGGACAGTCAAGCTCAATATTCGGTCTTGTAGATGGCTGTGGCAGTGATAACGATGTGATTGGCTGTCGCCTGCGCGATGACCGGAGTGATGAGGACGAGGTTGAACCGGATCGTCACCTGCAGCGGAGCGTTGCCCGCGGCCGGATTCCTGGCGCTGCACGAGCCGGTCGCGGCGGCCGAATACTCGCCGCCGGGCGCATTCATCGGCGGGTTGGTCTCGATGGACGATGACGGAGCGGGTTCGGTCACGTAGACCCAGGCGGTGTTGGCGGGGGGCGTGCCGCTGCTGATCGGACCTTGCGGGCACGGCTCGGAAGCCGGGATGCCCGCCAACTGCGAGACGATGGTGGTCAAGACGTCGGCGTTCGTGGGCAGCCGGTCGGGCGCCTGCACCGCGGTGCGAGCCCCCTCTCTTGCGGCGTGGCCCAGCGTGTCGTAGTAGAAGACCGCCCTGCCGATGTCGATGATGCCGAAGAGCAGCAGCAACAATACCGGCGAGATCAGCGCGAACTCGATCAGCGCCTGAGACTCCTGGCCGGAGAATTTGGGCAAGCGCGATCTCACGGGCCCTGCACCGTGATGTGCTCGTTGGCGGCCAGGTGGAAGGTGCCGAACTGCGCGCTTATCAATGGGGTCAACGGGCCGTATGAGTACAGGACGATCACGTTCAGATCCTGCTGGCTCTGGCCGTTGGGAGGGCTCGTGAAGTCCACCCCCGGCGTGTTGTCGTAGCAGATGTAGAGCCACACCTCGTTGGCCCCCACCGGGTAGGCGGAGTTGGCGTAAGGCGGGTTGTGGTAGGCGTTGCCGTCGGTCGGGTTCGGGCAGGTCGTGCCAGGATTCTTGAGGGTCGACAACGGCAGGGAGTTCGCCGTCAGGGCGGCGTCGACCACTCCCTGGATCTGGCCGTCAGTGAGGTAGGTGTGCGCCACGTTGGGGTAATCGAACCAGGCGCCGTGGCGGGCTCCCTCGCGGGCGGCGCTCGACAGGACCTCTGACACGGAGACGGCCCGGCCGATGTCGATCAGCCCGCCGATGATCAGCAGCAGGACCACGGAGGACAGGGCGAACTCCACCATCGACTGCCCGGACTGGCGGTTCGTGGCAGGACGCAAAGCGGGACTTAACTGTGACGGCACCGCGGATATCTTGCCTATGATGGGTCGGCCTTGAGCACTTTTAGAGCCCTGACCTCCAGGCGCCCGTTCACCCTCCTCGGCATAGTTCTGGCCTTCCTCGTGATCGGAGCCTTCGTACTGGTCGCCCTGAACGCCGGTACCGCCAGCAACGTCCCGTACCAGTCGGTGGTCGTCGCCAGCGCGGATTTGAAGCCTCGGCTGCCGATCGACGCCGCCTCACTTGCCATCAAGAGGATCCCGATCCCCTCCAACTATCCACCGGTCTTCTTCACCAAGGTCACTGACGTCCAGGGCATGATCCCTTTGGTAACGATCTTGTCAGGGCAAGCGATCACGTCGAACGTGGTCGTCCAGGCGAGCCAGGCGCTGGGATCGCAGTCGGAGTACCTGCCCATCCCCTCGGGCTTCGTGGCGCTGACCATCCCCACCAGCGAGCAGCAGGGCGTGGCCGGCTACATCCAGCCGGGCGATTACATCTCGGTGATCGCGACCGTGTCAACCGGCATCAAAGTTGCCTCTATGACGATCTTCACCAACCTGCACGTCATCCGTGTCGGTACCAACGGCTCGAGCAGCGGCTCGGCGGGCGCCACCAGCCTCACGGTGGTCGTGACCCAGTGCCAGGCCGAAGTCATCACCTGGTTCCTGCAGTACGCATCGATGAAGTATTCGCTCGAGTCGTTCCGTGACTACCTGTCACCCGACAACCAGGCCAAGGACCCCGGATGCCCGAGCATCGACGCGGCCAAAGGGGCCACGCTCCAGACCATCGAGAAGGCGTACCCGACGCTCTTCTAGAGACTGACAGATGGACCTGATCAGCCTACTGGCCGTTGCGCTGCCTATGGCGGCGGCAATCGCCGTCTTCTTCTGGAGCCTGGACCGCATCCGCAAGGAGCGGACGCGCGCTGATGACATCCAGCCCGTTCCCCGGGCGACGCCACGGGAGCTCGTGGAGAGGCTCCTACGCCCGGCGGCCGAGAACCTGAGCCAGAGGCGGAGCGTCCGCGGCCGTCCCACGTTGACCGAAGACCTCGCACGCGCCGGGCTCAACATCACGCCAGCGGAGTACCTCCTGATCCGAATCGGGGCCGTGGCGCTGGGGGCGTTGA